>JAEORM010000311.1 GCA_016840905.1 Candidatus Gerdarchaeota archaeon
AAATCCCACATTTTGTTTTTTACCCATCCAATTATGGAAGGTTCTCTAAATGGATGAAAGTCAGTTAAACCATACCTCAATGCATCTGGTGCATGGTCATCTTTTTTTATAGGTTCTTCGGTAGGATTTTTATTAGCTTTATCCTTACCGTACCTGTAAGATTGTAATTCTTTAATAAGATTTTTACAAAATTTATCAATATGTAATTTAGAATTTTTAAATAGAGATTTTATTCTACCTATTCCGTCTGAAACTTTATTATCTGCTTTTTCAGCAGGTACTTTTAAATCTCTTGTTTGAGTAATTAAATCTAAAGCAGAAGGGTCAATATAAACTTTTCTGAAATGAAAATGTCTGTGTAATTCAGCAATTTTTTCAGCTATTTGAACTGATGTTTTTCCAGATTCATAATATTCATCTAGGACTACAACTTCTTTATCTTTTGTAATTCCAAGACTTAATATACAAGATGGATTCTTTATTCCCCAATCCACTCCTGCTATTGTATAATCAAAACTTTTTAAATCAAAATCTTTATAGTTTCCAACATGTTTTTCATAACTAAATTCTTTATAAATTTGACCTGAATAACTCCCCCATCTTCCATTTAAGAATCTACGAATCCAATCTTCATCTAAATTATCCTCAAGATTTGTTATATATTTTTTGTAATTAGGAAGTAATACATTATCATAAGTATTTGTTTCTACCACATAATATTCATCTGTTGGTTCAAGAAAGAAATACTTGTAAATCCAATGTGCTTGACTTTCAGGATTTGTTGTAAGTAATATAAATTGATTTTTTGTATGACCACCTGAAATACGATTCATACATTGTTTAAATATATCTTCATCTATTTCTACAGGTTCATCTAGGCATACAAAATCTAGTGTCATCCCACGTATCTTTTCTTCTTTCTCACAAGGTACAAACCAGATTTCTGAACCGTTCCAAAAAACTGCTTTCTGGTCTCCCTTACTATATAATATTTTAGCTAATTGAATAGGAATATTAGCATCATCTAATGCTTTTTGATAAATTTCTAACTCTTGAAGAAAAGTTTTAAATACAACTCTTGTCATTTGAGGAGTTGTTAATGAACCCATCATTCCAGTACAACCTGCATTCTCAATGCAAGTTCTGATAGCAATGTTAGCAGCTAGAAGAGTTTTACCTGCACGTACTGCACCTGAATAAAGAACATATCTCTTATTTTTTATAGCTTCCATTACCTCTAACTGCTTTGGAAGAAATTCTCTTTTTATATCAATATGAATTAAGTTATCCAAATGCCCACCATCCACCCGAAATGTCTATTTCACACCTGAGTAACGGAAACATAATCTTAAAATATTTTCCCTGTTAATAACATCCTTTGTCATTATATATAAACCTTTCTATATAAATACTCAATTTAATTGTTTAAAGATAAGAAAAACACAATGTTTATATACTAGACCCAACAATAGTAGTACAGGGAGAATAACATTTATGACCCAAGACCAAGAATATCGATATAAATGTGAAGTTGAGATTATTCAAAAACTTGGAAGAGTTCCTTCTAGTCGTGAATTAGTCAAAGAGTTGAAAAAATACGGAATCAACATTAGCCATACTCAAGCTAATCAAGACTTAAAATTAGATTTATCATCAATGACAACAGATGAATATGAAGCTCAAAAGGAAGGAATAGTTTCAATGATTTCAAGATTAATTGATATTGCACAGAGTATTGCAACAACGGATGCAAATAATAATACTAGATTAAAAGCAATGAATACTGTTTCAAAATTATCAAAGACTAAAGCAGATATATTATCTCAATTTAGAAAAGTAGAAGCTAAAACGGATACTAAACCTACATATAATGTTTTTATAGGAAAACCTAAAGAAGCTGATATTAAGAAATTAGAAAAATTGGAGATGAAAAATGATGAAAAAACTGAAGCTGAAAATCTTGGATAGATTTATCCCTGTCAGTAGACGAAAGCTTGTTTTTATTATAGACAAATTAATGGATATAATAGATGAAGTAATTGATGATAATAAATACCATTCAACTATGGAAATGGGTTTAATGAATGAAATTGAAAACTTAAAACGTAAATATAAATCTTGTGATTGTAATTGTGATAAATCTGAAGATAAAAATAATAATACAGGAGTTGAAATAGCATGAATTTGAGTGGATTCAATAAAAAAGAATTATTAAAAATGGCAAGTCTAAAATGTAAGCACGGTCATTCATACTTAGAACATCCAAACTGTTATTTAGCAGAAAGAGGAACTGAAAAGAAAATAGGATATTTAGATATTGAGACAGGTGGATTAAATGCTAATTTTAACTATGTTCTAACTTGGGTAATAAAAACTAGAGGAATAGAAGAATATAAAATGGGAGTAATAGACCAAAAAAATATTTTGGCATTTAATTTTGATAAAGAAATTCTAAAAAAATTAAGAGATGCTCTTGCTGAATACGATTTAATAGTTACATATTATGGTACTAGATTTGATGTCCCATTTATAAGAACCAGAGTATTATCACACAAACTTAAATTTTTACCATTCGGTGCTGTACAACATAAAGATGTTTATTACATGGTTAAAAATAGATTAAAATTACATCGGTCATCATTAGAATCAGCTTGTGCTATTTTTGGAATTAAAGGCAAGAATCACATAAAAGGTAATTTCTGGATGAGAGCAGTAATTGGAGACCCAAAATCATTAGAATATGTTTTAGACCACAATAAAAAAGATTGCGTAATTCTTGAGAAACTACACAACAAATTACTTGAATATGTAAGAGACACAACTAGGTCACTCTAAGGGATTGTAATGATGGAAAGCAGGAAATTCAAGGAATATTATCGGTTCATACGAACAATTTCCTCAGAGGAACGCATGATTCTATTCAAAAATAAAAAAAGAGATTGCAAAATGAATCCTACTGAGGAATTAAAAATCCAAATTAGTGTAATTAAAAAAGTTATGCTAGAAAACAAGGAGTTGTCTTAATGATTGAGATTCCAAAACAATTAAGAAATGAATTGTTTCGTTTCATTAAGATAAGAAATAAAACTAAAACTCCTTTAGAACAGGAGTGGCAACTTGGAAATAATTACAAATGGAATGAAGATAAATTCCAAGAATATTTAAAAAGTGCTAAGTCCTATGGAGTAGTTTGTGGTTATGGTCATCTAGCTGTCATAGATTGTGATAGAGAAGAGTTAGCTAGAGAAGTATTTCTTAAATTGCCAAAAACCTTTACTGCTGAAACTGGAAGTGGACGATGGCATATCTATTATATAATTCCAGATTTAAAAGAAAAAATAATTGTGTCAGATGAAAAGAAACATTATGGCGAAGTACAATTTACTGATTCACAAGTTCTAGGAATTGGAAGTCTACACCCAAATGGAAATCATTACAAAACTTTATACGATAAACCAATTAAAACAATTTCAGTTAAAGAATTAAAAAAAGTAATAACTCCATTTTTAAAAACTGAAACAGAGACTAATTCAACAGGACTAAATTTAGACATTGAAAATGTTGCAAAAAAGATTTCAGGATTAAATAAAAACCACGATGGAAGTCTACAAGGATGTCATCCTGTACACGGAAGTTCTGGAGGTAGCAATTTCAGAATAGACTTTGATAAAGGAGATGGTGGAGTTTGGCATTGTTTCAGATGTGGAACAGGTGGAGATGCATTAACTTTAATTGGAGTATTAGAAGGAATAATCGATTGTTCAGAGTGTAGAAAAGGATTATTCAAAGACAATCCAGAGAAGTTTCAAGAAATCCTTAAAGTTGCAGACAAATATGGATATGAAATAGATAACACTAAAATAAATACAGTTGAAACAGTTCCATTATTTTTAGGAAAGAGACATAAGTTAAATGTTACTGGAGTAGTAAATGTAATTAAAAATGATATAATTTTTGTTACAATTAAAGATTCTACAGGTAAAAAACCACAATTGTATTATTACAAAGATGGATATTATCACATTGATGGATGGTTTATTCTGGAAAAGAAAATAAAAGAGATACTTAAAGAAAACTGGAGTACAAGAAATAGAGACGAAATTAGAAACTATATTCTAACTGAAAATCTAGTAGATAGAGATAAAGTAGTTGTAAATCCTAACTTGATTAATTTAAATAATGGAGTATTTGATGTAAAAAATAATAAACTCCTAAAACATGACCCAAAGTATTATTTCCTATATAAAATTCCTTGGAATTATAATCCAAAAGCTAAGTGTCCTAAAATTGAAAAATTTTTATCAGATACATTAGACGAAGAGTTTGTAGAAGTAAGTAAAGAAATCTTTGGATATTGTTTATATGGAAATTACTTTATACCATCAATATTTTATTTGTACGGTACAGGTGGAAATGGTAAATCAGTTTGGTCAACTATATTAACTAATCTCCTAGGATACAAAAATATCTCTGCTTTAGAGGTTCATAGTATCTTTGAAAATAGATTTGCTGCTGCTTCACTATACGGAAAACTTGCAAACATTTGTGGTGAAATAGACCAAAAATCATTTAGTAAGACACATACTATCAAAGATTTAACAGGTGGAAATTATATCTTTGCAGAATTAAAAGGAAGAGACCCATTCAAATTCTTGAATCGTGCAAAAATCATTTCATCCTGTAATGAGATGCCTTATTGTTCAGATTCATCAGAAGGATGGGAACAGAGACAATATGTGATTCCATTCTTAAAAAAATTCAGAGGAGAAGATAATGAGCAAGTTAACCTTGGAGAAATATTATCCTCAGATACAAATGAAATGGAAGGACTACTAAAAACAAGTATTGAAGCATTACAAACAATAATTAAGAATAAAAAATTTTCTTATAAAGGGTACAGAGAAAAGTATAATGAAGCACAATATGGAGTTAAAGAATTTTTATCTGTATTTATTGAAAATAGTAATGATGCAAATGATTACATTAGTAACATTGAAATATATCAAAAATGTAAATTATATTGTAATATTCATAAAATACCAACTCCAAATGCTAGAACACTAGGAAGAGAATTAACATATTTAGGATTTAAAACAGATATAATCTGGATTGGTGGAAAAACACTAAGAGTTAAAAAATTCTGTAAGTGGAATGAACAAGCAATCCTTACGTTAGATTCCTCCTATAAAAAAGGCAAAAAATCAGCTAAAAAATGACGTGTCGTAAGGATGTCGTAAGGCACTATTACTCCTATAAGTCCTTACGTTCTTACGTTTCTTACGTTATTTTTAATGTTTGTAGTATGAGAGACAACGTGAAAGTAAAAGTGAAGTGAAAAGTCTAACGTAATGTAAGGATTTTGGTTGTCAACAGGAGTGAAATTCCTTACGTTAAAAAACTCAACAGGAGTAAAAGAAACGTAAGGGGATTAATCTCTCCTTAAAGAAGGTGAAAAAATGAGTAAAAATTGTCAAAAATGTGGTAAAACCATAGGTTTAGAAGTTAATAAAAAAGTGTTCTCCTTAGACATATTTGATTCTACAGGAGAGTTTGAAACTAAAATTGGAACTGCAAACGTGTGTCAAGAATGTTATAACATGTTGTGCAGATTCCTGCATATTCAGCCAAAAAGAAATAATAAGAGCAATGATGCAGGGTTTAGTGTAGACATTGATGCAGAGGGCTTATATGAAGATTTAGATAAATAGGTGAAAATATGAAAACTGAAATATATTTAAAAGGAACTGAAGTATTAAGTTCTACAGAGCAAGTATTAGTATTTGCTAAATTGATTAATGGAAAAGAAGTTGGTGCTGCTGCACACGTTAACATAACACACTATGAAAGTAAAAATGTAGAAGCATGGATGGTCAATGACATTATAGTTGAACGTACAATAGATGAACTTAAAAAATATAAAAAGGTGAAATAGATGTTTGATAGATTAAGAAATTATTTCAATTATCTTTTTACAAGAAATGTAAAAGAGGACTTTATTTGTGCAGATTGTGGATTTGAAATACCTATATATACTCCATACTATAGAAATGAAAAAACTGGAGAAGTTCTTTGCAAACTTTGTTTCGATAAGAGAGTAAGAGATGGAACTATAACTACAGATAAAATAAATGATTAAAATGTTGATAATTCGTTATAGTAATCCTGCATGTAGGAGACTAGGAACTCTTCGGAGAATGATGAAATCAAAGAATCTTCAATTTAAAGTTGAGAGAGAAAGACGTATTGATAGAAAATATATGTATCCAATTGTTATCACTAATAGTGGAAAAATAAAAGATTATAAAGCAATGACAGTAATTTTAACTGATGAAAAATTTGAGGAACTAGAATGAAGTGTCCTATTTGTGGAAAGACGATGATTTGGTATATGGATACTTTGCTCTGTCCTAAATGCGATGCATGGAATATTTGGGAGTTAAATCCAAATACGATTTGTCAAGATTATGTAAAGAGGTTTAAAAATGGGAAGAATTAAAAAAGAAAAGGATTATATTTCAAATGATGATTATTCCAGTTTTCTCTGTAGAATTTATAGAATAGCTTATTCATTGGATATTCCAGTTTGGTTGACATTTGGGACACTCCTAGGATTTGCTCAACAAGGTAAACGATTTGAGTGGGACAATGATATTGACCTTGCAACAACAACAGAAGGATTCGATGAACTAATTAAACATACAGAATTATTCAGACAATATGGATTAGAGATTTGTCCTAAAAAGCAGAAACCTAGATGTTTCAGAGAGTTATTTATTTATGATAAAAATATACAACCATTTCATGTTGACCTTAGTGAATTTGCAGTAGATAACAATGGACGATTTACATATAGATGGTTAATCAGAGTTAATCTTCCTGCAAAGGTTTTTGATTTTCTTTATACAAAATTATTAGCTGCTATTGCAAAAACTAATCACACAAAAGAGATTCCATTTTATGATTCTAAGAAATATATACAATATAAAGAAAATAAATTAATAAAAACTATATCTAATATATTGTATAAAATAGACATGTTTTTTACGACTACCAGAGAACTTGGAATGAACATTGATGCGTTTGCAGTAGTAAAATATTATCATGCAAGAGTTCTTATACCAATTCCACTTGATAAATATTGTGCTGTCAATTATGGTAAAAATTGGACTACACCAATAAAGGTAAGGAAAACATTGGGTGGAAGTGATTGCATAAAAGAAATAGTTGATGGAATAGAGAAATGTTATTTACCACATGTTCCAAGTAAAGTTGGTAAATCAAGGAGACGAAATCATGATTAAATTTAGTTGTATTATTTTATCAGGTGGAAAAGGTACACGTTTCGGAGGAAAAAAGCAGAATGTAATTTGGAATGGAAAACCTTTATGGAGACATGTTTATGATAAATGCATACAAGTTTCAGATGACGTAATTGTAGTAGGACATTCAAAACTTGGTAGACAAGGTGCTGTCTATAATGGATTAAAAAGAGCTAAGTACAACAGAGTTGTAATCTTAGAAGCAGCAAGACCTTGTGTTACAAAAGAACAGATTGAAGTTATTGCACATGTTCAATATCCATCTGTGACATTTGTAATTAAATCAGTAGATACAATTTACTATGAATCTGATTTAGTTAAAAAACATCTTAATCGTAATCATACTATGCAACTTCAAGTTCCACAAGCTTTTGATAAAAAGTTATTGATAGAAGCACATGAGAAATATAGAAAAGAGTTTTTAACAAGTGATACAGAACTTATGGAAAAAGCTTTCGGAATACATCCTTATACAATCTTAGGTGGAATGAATTTAAGGAAAGTAACATTTAAAAATGATTTAGATATATTGGAGGTAATATTTAATGATACCTAAAAAAGTAACAGTTATTATTCCTACATGGAATAGTATGCCTGAATTGAAAGAGACATTAAAATCTCTACCAGAAGCATTTGGTAAACACATTAAAAAAATAATATTTATAGATAAATGTAGTACAGATGGTTTAGTTAAATTTCTATATGAAGAATATCGTGACTATGAATGGAGTATAATGTTTGATACAGGAACTCTTGGGACAGCAAGACGATTAGGATTGTGGGCATCTAGAACTAAGTGGGTTGCATGGATTGATAGTGATATTGTACTTCCTAAAGGATGGTACAAGACAATGTGTAAATATATCAAAAGTAAAAAAACTGGATGGGTCTATGGATATACTAAAGAAAATAATGAATTTGTAGAAAAAGCACTTGAATGGAAAAGACAATTAAAAAACAATCTTCCACGTAAACTTAGAATCGGTGCATTTGAACGTGCATATACAAATAATACAATATGCCTTAGAAAACCATTGCTTTATGCACCAATAGATAATCTCAATGCTTGGGAAGATTATGTTATGGGACAATCAATGATAAAGCAAGGATATGATGTCATAGAAGTTCCAGTTGCATGTGACCATCTTAAAAATGAAGTCTATGAGAAATTCGGTAACTACACAGAAGCATGGGGAATAGCAGGAGAGTTAAAAGCTAAAGGATTTAATCCAAAAACATTAGGTAGACCATTTTACTTTTTATATTGGGGAATTAGATGTACCGTCCATTTCAAAGATTTCAGATATACACAATATTATACTGGAGTATTTATAAGCATGATAAAATCAATAATTACTTATTTAAAGAAAAGTAAAAAAACATTTGAATGGAGTAGAAATAAATGCAAGAATTAGTTTGGATTCTTTTAGGAATAATAGTATTAGGAACAGTTGGACTTTCATTGTTACAGGAAATCATTGATAATTGGATGAAGAATAAACATGAGTGAAGTCTACATTCATGTCGGGACAATTAAAACAGGTACAAAGTTTTTGCAAAAAATAGTGTTTCCTAAATTGAAAGGAATAAAATTCTTGTGGAAGAAACCTTTATCTTATGATTTAACATATGCTGAAACAGAAAATAAAATACTCATTAGTGATGAAAGACTTTCTGGATGGGGAGAAATGAATCTTCCTGTATCTTGGCGATATGAGACATTTAAGAAATTGAAGTCTTTATTTCCAAATGCAAAGATAATCATAACTTTGAGAACTAATAAAGAGGAATTTATGGAATCTAACTTTGCTCAAATGAAAGTTGAAACAAAGGGAACAATGAACTATTATGGTGGAACATGGGAACAATTCTTACAAAATTTTGATATGAATTGGAACAATCACGAAATGATAATTAAAGAACTCAAGTCTCTATTTAATGATGTATTAATATTATATTATTCTGAATTAGTAAAAAATGCAAATGTATATGTTAAAAGAATCTGTGACTTCATGGGTGTACAAGTTCCTTACTTTGAAAATAAAAGAGTTAATGTAAGACATACACTACCCAATACAAATCTTGATGCTATGCAAAAAAAGATGAATAATTTAAAAAGGGGAAGAGAAGAACGTGAAAGAAAAGTTAAA
>JAEORM010000312.1 GCA_016840905.1 Candidatus Gerdarchaeota archaeon
ATAGGAATTTGATATGCAGGCATTTCAATTTCATGGTTATTTATTTTTAGAAAAGGTATGGCTTTGAAAACAAATTTATTTGACTTTGTTTTCTCAGGTATAGTTACTTTGACATTGAATCCAGAGATTTCTTTTTCAGCTAAATCGAAAGGAATTTTTTGTTGGAAATTAGATAAATCCTCTGAAATTATTTTAATATACCCTTTGATGGAAGAATTAGTAGTATTTAGCATATCTAATGGAAAAGTTGTTTCCTTACCTCGCGGAATTGTTTTAAAACGTGTTCTATTTATTGTTCGCAATTTTAATGGTGATTGTAACTTACCACTTGTTGTCAAATGGAAAATTTGTTTTCCTAATTTAATAGTTGTTCTAATCCCTTCACAAGAACGTTCATTGTCTCTAAATAATTTAGTTTCTTTACTAAGAATGAACTCTCGAGAGATTTGACATGCTTCACCTTTCTTTAATTTAATGGTTTTTGGGAAATTCTCTACCCACTTTAATCCTTGAAATCCTTGGATTTCTAAAGGAACTTCTATTTCTGTATCATAATCAGAATAGAGGTTAATGGTGAATGTATTTGGTATTCCAATGTAGATGTTATGTGAAGAAATTCGAGTATTAACTACTAATCGTTTTCCATCTAATACTCGTTCAAAACCACAAAAGCCCCAACCAAAACGATCAACCTCTGCACGAAGTAAATCATTATCACTTTCAAAATGATATTGATAAACCTCCATATTATCTAATTCTTCTTTATCTGGGGCTTGAACTAAATCTCGTTTGAAATTTTTATACCAATCAGGATGTTTGGTAAAATATTCCTTAGCTATACTACTTTGCATTAATCCTGGAATGTAATCTTGCATATAGACTGATGTTTCTGGGACCCAGAACAACCCAATTTTCTTATAAAGTGGTACAGCATCCAAATTACCAGACCAAGTATGAAGATCTACACGTTTTATACCTTTTTCTTCAGCAATCTCTAATGATTTAAGTAACAATCTTTTGCCAAATTTATTTCCTTTAGCTTTAGGTGTTACTCCAAGGATAGAAATATAGGCTGCTTCTTTATCTCTCCAATGCGGATACAGGCCGCAATATCCACATAGTTCTCCATCACCATCTACAGCTATTAAATCAGCAAGTGCAGATGTTTTGTCTAGCCAATCATGAACTCTTTCAGGAGTATATGGTACCCCCCCACCAAATCCTCCAGGCCATAGCTCATTAAAAGCATTAAACATTTCAGATGCTTTTTCAGCCAAATCTGGTGAATAAGTAATAATTTTACCTTGATTTTCACTCATACAAATTCATCCTTATTATTTCATTACTTTTATTTTTGATTTTTAATTTATAAACCGAATTCACTCTTTGAAGACTCTTTTCGAGACCACTACTTGTGAGGTCACAACTTGTGACTAATAATAGGAAATAACCATTTCTTGTTCAAAATTTCTATTATAGTTCTTAATCTATTCAAAGTCTTTTTTTCAATTAGCAATATCCAGTCTATTAGTAATTAATAAATTGTATATTCTGGTCACTATTAAATAAATGAATGATAAAAAGTGACCAGAAAAAAAGAGAACTAAGATTAGTAAATCTTTAGTAATTTAATCTCAAAAGGAGTAAATTCTAAACTAAATTTACCTTTTTTAATCTCATGCTCTTTTTTGATTGTCGAGTCAATTAATATCTCATTACAAATTTTGAATTCTTCCAGTGTACTTAAATCTAATTTGATGTCCTTATCATCTAGATTATAGACTAGTACTTGTAATTCATTATTCCTAATCCTCATTGAAGATATTTTAACTTTTGATTCATCAAAGTGAATCAATGGTTTTGTTAATTTTCTTATAATAACATCTTCTGTTACTGTATAAGCTTTGGTTGGTAAAGCAAATGTTTCAGCTTGATTCAAAGTTTCGTTTATTGGCATATCCTTGGAATGAATTTGTAATCCATAATTAAACGTGTATGTTTTATTTAATTCTTGAGCTCCCAGTGTTTCCATAAATGGACCAGCATGCATTGGTCTTTCAGGAAAGTCTTGTCTCGAGAGAAATCCTATTGCTCGAATCAATGTTAATGCAACTCGAGAATTATTTTCTAGTTCAATTTCTGGTAATCCCTTATTATATAAAGTAAATGCGGAAGTTGAGTTTTTATCTTCTATCCTAATAAATCGTTTCTGAGCTTGTATACCAGTAGGTTTTTCAATGTAAGTTTCAAGTCCCATAGGATCACTTTTACGGGTTATATAACCAAAATGAGTGGATGTGATCGTTTCTTCTGACTTGAATGGTAAATCAAAACAAATTCTTAAACGATGATCCTTTGCGGTATTTGTTAGAGTTGTTGTTATGTCAATTCTAGGATTATCTCTATAAAACCTGAAAATTGTCTTTACTGGTAGTTTGGTTTTTCCAATTCGCTTTGTTCTACTTGCTGCTAATTCTCTAGGAATAGTCAATATCATGGTTTGAGTTATCTCTGCAAACAATGGACCTTTGTTAGTTAATTTTCGTTTTATTTTGCTAATTTTTACATGATTTGATCCTATACCACTAAAAGTATATTCATCTCCCCTATCTCCTCTATCTTCAAATTGATGAAGCTTAGAATATTGCTTTTGGGTTTGTTTGTTAACTAAATTAAATGAACCATTTGGTAGGAAATTCACTTTGTAGAATTTATTTTCAATAGAATTCTTTTTAGTGAAGAAATAATCAGGAATCGTTTTTTGTAAAGGTTCTTTGCTAATTTTAAATTTAGTAAATGACCAAGCATTCATTGGAGCCATAACTAGATATGCTTGTTTAGTTCCTAAAGTAGCTTTGACATGGAATTTCTTGTATTTGCCACTATCAACTATTTTTATGAAATCTTCTTTTAATTTTTGAATATCTAAATCACCGATAAGGATTTTATTACAAAATAGTGTTACATGACAAATTTTAGGATCAGCTAAATCAGGAATTAATTCAATTCCATTAACATAAACATCAATGATTTTTCTTCCTGGAAGCATTTTTAATCCTGCTTTAACCATTAGTGGTCTAAAATTATTTTCAAAAATCACTTCTTCTGATACTTTCATTGGTTGAATTTGATACTCATTCCCATTATCAGCAATCACTTTACTTATTGGTGTTTTTGTTGGCAATTGAAATTCTATTGCAATAGGATTGGTTGCATTATTTGTAGGATTGAAAGCTAAACAAATTTCCTCCTTTCCTTCTTCATGTTGTAAACTCACTTTTTCATTTATGTTGTTAAGTATGGAAGTAGTGATGCCTTCGGCCCAAGAGTAACGAGCAATCATATCATCATGAGTTCTATCTATACTACAACCACATATTGAGTCATGAGGTTGATTTTTTAGTAGCCATTTCCAAGCTAAAGCGATAAATGAAATTGGGTATTCTTGAAAATTATTTTGTTGTAAAATGGCGCAAATAGGTTCAACATAATGAACCAATAGGTCTTCTACCTTGTTATCCCACTGTTTGATCCACATACGAGCAGAATAAGTGTCTTGTAATAATGGTGCTCGATAAGGTGATCTAAATTCACCAGAATACTCAATTAATTCAGAATTATTTGTTTTTAATTCTTCAATTAATCTCTTAATATAACTTTCAAGTAGAGTAATTGAAATAGTTGTTTTTGGTATTTTCACTTTTGGTATTAAATCAATTAAAAACGTTTGAGGAATAGTATGGTCTGTTCCATTCATAAGTAAAAACAAAGGCAATGGTGAAAAATCTTTTAGATCTGAGATTTTTCCTAAAATATCGCTTTTAAGTGTCTCTAGATTATCTGGCATATGTGCTGCATTACCATATCCATCTGGTAAGTAGTTACATAAAATGCTATTTTTTGCTTTCTGATGAGATTTCCAATAAAAGGGGATTTTAGTTATCTCAGGACCAACACCTCGCCAAATTACAGAACATGGGATATCAGTTAAATCAGTAAGAATTTGTGGGATAGCTTTTGAATGACCAAATTGATCAGGTAAATATCCAACTTTCATAAGTGGAATGTTCATCTCGTTGGCTAAATCAAAACTTGTCTCGAGATTTCTAACCAAACTTTCTTGACCAACTAACCATTCATCCGGTAATAGATACCACGGTCCTACAGCAATTTTACCTTTCTGAATTAATCCTAATAATTGTTCTTTTTTCTCTGGTCTAATTTCAAAATAGTCTTCTAAAACAATTGTTTGTCCATCAAGGGTAAAATAATAATCATTCTTTGCGTTTATTGAAAGAAGTTCATCTATAAGTGTAACAAGTTGATATCTAAATTCTTGAAATGGTTTATACCATTCACGATCCCAGTGAGTTGAGGGAACAATAAAAATCTCTTGTTTATCAAAAATAGCTTCATCATGTTCTGGCATAATAAATCACTCTAAACAGAGTTATTAAATTGAGTAATTAAAAAATTTGTTAATAAAATTAACAAGATGATTTGTTCAATTAAGAGAAGAGTTATTTATAAATTACTTTCTTGAAATTACATTTCAAAGGATTTTTTGAACAAATATAGGCAAGATAATTTTCAGGATGAGTAAATCCTAATTTTAGTGCTAATCTTGAAGCAATATCTGTATCTGCATCAAAATGAGGTATTATTCCTCTTTCGAGGCTCTCTTTAATTGTTGCAGCACAACATAATGTAGCAAATCCTTTTCGACGGTATTTTGGCTCAGGATCGGTTACAACTTGGAATTTGAATACATTATCTATTATCGGAAATCCTGATATTCCTAGACTAACTACTAAATCATCTTTTTTAATACAATAACCAATCCCTCGTTCAATAAAATCATCTGCTGATTTAAAGAAAGGTAGAATGGCTGGTAAAAGTTTAGGATTCATAGTTTTGAGTGTGTTTAAATCAATTTTTTCTAATGTAAATCCTTCAGGTAATTTATGTTCAAGTAATTTTTCTGCTTTTTCGATCGATAAATTAGATGATGAAAATTTTACACGAGGAAATGCTGATAAAATTAAGTGTTCTTCAGCTAATTTCAGCCAGTCATCATCTTGAAATAACACAAGCTTATTTTCAGATATACATGAAATGACTTCTATTGCTTGAGGATGTAGATGATCACCTGCAACAAATTCCATAATTTTAAAACACATTAAAGCTATTGAAGGACTTTTAGTGTTATCAACATAAACATCACCATTACGATCTTTTAGAATGTTCTTTATTACAATAGATAGATGTTTATGTTTCTCAAAAAGTGGTTTCAACTCAGCAAATCTTTCTTTTGGAAATTCGAACAGCAAATCTAATCCCTCAATAAATAACTAATTGAATTGAGTCTTTTTAATATATAATTTATTTCATACCAGATGAAATCAGAAATATTTTACCAATTCTTTTTCTCTTTTTCACGTGATTTTATTTTACTTTCCGGATCTGCTACTAATGAAACTGTTTCACCATATTTGGTAGATGACTTTCTTTCTCTAAAATTAACTAAAATGGGTATTCTTAAAGCTGCACCTGAAAGAACACCTGTACCTCTTTCAAGATAAGGTAATAATCCTATATATCGTTCAGCAAAACCTGCAAGTATATCTTTAGCGACAATCAAATCGGATTGCTCAGTAATTCTTAAAATTAATTTTGAATTGCATTGTGATAATATATCCCTATCTAATCCGCTTGGTCTTTGACTTACTATGCCTAAACCAGCACCCATTTTTCTTCCTTCTCGAGCAAACCATTCAATAGCTTTCTTTGTAGGTGATTCTCCTATAGGTATAAATCGATGAGCTTCTTCTATAAGGATAAACACTCTTTGGATTTCCTTAACTTCCATTGTTCTTCTCAATCTATTCAAATAACTTGAAACGAAAATTCTGCGAGCACGTTCATCAAGCATGGGTTGGCTAACATCTAAAATTGTTATTTGTTCAGCATTAAAGTGACTTTTCACACTAGCTAAAATAGTCATATCTCTTTCCTTTTCAGTTGATTCCCTACGCCTGTGATTATCATCAAATTCTTGGATAATTTGACCGGAAACATGGCATATCGCTCCATCTAATTCTGTAAAAAATCCCATCTTCCTAAAAACTTCAAGTTTACGTTCAATAGGTCGTCTACTACTACCATCAATGATATTATTTTCAATACCAAATCCTAGGAAACCATCTATGTCATAGCAAACTGCATAACCAAACGATTCACGTATTGCATACCAAGTATTCTCAATTTTCTCTTTTTGAGTATTAGTAAGATCATACATAAAGCTGAACATTTCGGAAGTAGTGATTTCTGAAAAAAGCATAGTAACAGGTTCTACAGTAAAATTGACTTCTAGATTTTTACCCATCTTTTCCATAAGAGCATTATATCTTGGCTTGTAACGATTTGGATAAATTATTTTAACGAAATATTTTGGTAATGATCCTTCTCCTTTAGGTCCCGTGGTGTGAGATAATCCCCAATATTCCCCATGAGGATCAACTATCAATATAGGTAAACCAAATTCAGAAAATTCTTCAATAATGACACCTGCAGCATAGGATTTTCCACTTCCTCTTGAACCAAAAATAGCTAACCCATCTGAACCCAATCTGTTAGGATTTAATTTTACTTTAATATCACCTGAATGTTCAGCAAAAACCCCTACATCCATTTCTCCTCTTTCTTTGCCAAAAACTGCAAGTTCTAGAAAATCATCTCGACATTCAAAGACCATTGAACCTGGAGAAATCCAGGCATTTGGAGCTGATAACTCACCTTCATGAGATACATTCGAAACTAAAATTACTTCTATGATATGGAATTCAGTGAATTCTAACATTGATCTTGATTCTAAGGATCTTCTTAATCTATCCATCCAAAATTTAGCATACCGTTCATCACTTAATTGTGGATTTTCTGCACGAATATTCGCTACTCGACCTATCAAAGTATTTCCATTTGCTAATGGAATACTAACAAAATTTCCTTCGACGATATCTTCATGTTCGACATTTTCATCTAATCGAACAATTAAAGCATCTTGATCTTTTGATATACCAAGGACAAAACCAATTTTCTTAGGTGTTCGAGTCAATGTACAGACCATCCAACTAATGAGAAAGCTCTAATTTCTAATATAACTTTTTTCACTATCCTAAATAAACCCATTTAGTAATATTTACAAAAAAACAAAAAAAGAAAAAAAAGACAACTAAAAAATCGTTTTAAAAGAGTCTATAAATAAACCATTTAATGTTATTAATTTGATTAACTAAAACTTCTTTTAATACTATTTTAGTACTATTACATGTACAAGAGCTAGAGCAGGAATCAGTACATGAATCTGCACAATCTTGGGCACATGTATTGCAAAAGTTAACTGCACAAGTTTCAAACGCGCCAACTATAGCAAGGACAAAGAATAAAATTACTAAAAGTACTATAACAATTGGTAAGACAATTGCAAAGACAATAATTAGTATTCGTTTTCTTTTCTTCTTTTTTGCTTCTAGAACAGCTGGGTCGACTTCTTTGATTTCAACTCCTTCATCCATAAAGCATAACACTTCCAACAATACCAATAATCTATTGGTTATAAAATTTACTTTAGAGCACCCTTGCAATAAAAATAAAAGAAAAAAATTGTAAGGAATCTATTTAAAGAAACCAAACAATTTATAGATTATCCATTGTAATTGATTCATTAGATGTTTTGTACCACTTATTTTAGTAACTGTACCACAAGTACAACTGCTTCCACAATCACAGCCACTACAAGCATTGCTACAACTGTCATTGCATGCATTATTACAAGATTCACTGCAGCTTGTACAACAGGTGTCATTGCATGTTTGTGCACACTGATCACCACAAGAGGTACAACAATTAACTGCACAAGTTTCAAACGCGCCTAAAATAGCTAACATAACAAAAGCAAGTGAACCAATAATTAGTAAAATAGGTAAAGTAATGCCAAAAATGCTGATAAGAATCCAATTACGACGTTTCTTTTTCTTTCGGGCAGCTTCATCTATTGGTAGTGGTTCCTCGGTACCAGATGGTGGTTCATAAGTACTAACAGTGCTGGTTGGAGGTTCTTCTTGAGGAGTTAAAATTTCGACTGGTTTTTCCTCTTCAAGTTTTTTTCCTTCGTCCTCATCATTCCATTCGTATTCTTCTGACATCAAATAACCCTCTAAACCAATAATAGTTATGATTAATATCTGTTTATAAACAGAAGATGTGTTATTAACTTTTTGTAGAAATAGCATGACAATTTATATCTAAAGGAAAAATCAATCAATAATTGGTTTATTCTGCCTTTTTTGCTTCTCTTTAGCTAATTCTTCTTCAACTATCGCATAAATTTTCCGAACTCTAATGTTGGTGTTTCTATCTGGCTCACATTTGGGTTCATGTTCTTGCATTGGACATGCTCGACATAATTTTCTATTTGCTGCTGCGCCACGACTTATACCATATAATTGATTGCCAAGGAACAGCAAAATTATAAGAATAAAGGCAATCCACCATTTTTTAGGAACAAAAAATGTTTGAATTACTAGAGCCCAATAGGCACCTATCCCAAAACCAACTATAAACCGAGAAATAGCTTTTAGCCATTTATTCTTTAAACCTAGAAGCTTGTGAATAATTGCTATTCCGAAACCTGCAAAAGGAAGACTAGCAATAACCCAAGCATTGAATCTGAAAATTGAAGGCACAGATAAAAACAGAATTAAATAAATCAGGATAGCTGAATATATCATTGAACAACCAATACAAAAATGAGCTTTTCCAATAGTGAAATAATGGCTACTATATCTACTACAGGTAGGGTGATGAGCAAGGAAACGCCATTCTTTAAGACGTAAAATTGCCATTTGAGCATGAAAAGGTGTTCTCTTTTTTAGAATGACTTCTTCAGTAAGATAAGGTGATTTGATCTCTTCTATTTCTGTTTCAGTCAAATTTGTTACACCTAATACATGATTTGATTTTTTAATTCAAGTAATAACTTCTTACTGAATAATTTATCGTTCATATTTGTAATTAACATTCATAAAAAAATTTACTATTAATGAAAACATACAAAATGCATTTATAATCAATAACTATTCATAAATTGCTTATATTAATATGTTCGAGTGTAATAAATTATGAACGCCATTGATAGATATTCTATAAAATATAAGGATGAGGTTAAGCATTTCAATAATCATATAGAAGCAGTAGCTTATGTTCTTAGCTTGCCTTCGAGTACTGAAAAAATTGATGTTAAGAAATATGGTAGCTGGCAAAAAGTGTTAATTCATCTTGTTGGAGAAATAACTGAAATCCAACGCTTAGTAAAAATTGTTTCTACATGGGAACAACAATAATTAGTCCCTATTTTTCTTCCTTTCCTTTATTTTCCACTTTATAAACTAGTACTATTAACGATATTACACCTAATGTTATTCCACTTGTTATACTCATAATTTCTAATGAATAGTACTCTACATTAAGCCAAAAATTATTTTTATAATTAAAAATCTTAAAAACATTAAGATCTATCATTAGGATATCATATCCTTTAAAATTAGTTAAATCAGCAAAACGTTCAATTATAGTGCATCCACATTTTGGTAATGCTAATGTTATTTGGCTAAGTAAATAACAATCTATAAGGGTATTATTTTTCTCAAAAATCGAACTGTTAACATATCCCATTAACAAAAGTACTCTTGATCGATCTAAAAATTTCTCAATATCCTCTGATTGATATATACTATTTGTTTTTATTTCTAGCTTATCACCAAATTTATCCTCTAAAATAAAAAAATCAGTCGGGTTTTCAAGTTTAAAGACATTTTGCATTAGCAAACTTGCATTTAATCCTACAAACAAACCCGACATCATTATTAATAAATAAATCACTTTCCCGCGACTTGCCATCCTAAACCTTCTACCTATTATATATCACCTAAACGATATATCGCTTCGAATTTATATATCTTTCTTTTATTAAGAAAATAACAAAAAATGGGTAAAATGGGGAAGTTTTTTATTGTTTTTTAAAGAATAATAGTGATTAAAGTATGAGTAATGGGTGGTAGATAATCGTGAAAAATGATTTGGTCATTACTATTCTCACGAATGTAGGAGATCTTCTCGAGATTTTAGGAGAAAGTGTTTATAAAATTAGAGCTTATAGAAAAGCTGTGGAAGCACTAAAAGAAATCACTGAAAATGTTGAAGATTTAGTTAAAGAGAAAAAAATCGAAAATGTGCCTGGAATAGGAGAAGCTATTGGAAGCAAAATAAAAGAGATAGTTGAAACAGGTAAACTCGGATATTTGGATAAATTAGTAAAACAAGTACCTGTAGAAGTAACATCTTTGATGAAGATTGAAGGGATTGGTGGAAAGACAGCTGGAAGACTATATCATGAATTGGGAATAAAATCAGTTAACGGTTTGGAGGAAGCAATAGAGAATGGATTATTACTTACTTTACCAGGATTCACTGAAGCAAAAATTGCTAAAATAGCCAATGCTCTAAAATTTGTGAAATCAGAACGAACACCTTTACCATTCATTGAAGAATTAGCTTATAAGATCAAAGCCTTTTTAGAAAATACCAAATTACTTACAAAGGTGGATATTGGGGGATCCTTCAGAAGACGGAAATCAACAGTAAGAGATCTAGATATTCATGCTGTTGGTGATTCTAGTAATTTTGATCAAGTAATGAAATTATTTATTGAAATGTCTGAAGTAGGTGAAGTTATAGTAACAGGAAGCTCAAAATCTACTGTTAAATTAAAAAATAATCTTAATGTAGATTTACGTTTATTAGAGGAAAATTCCTATGGAACGGGATTGCTGCATTCAACTGGTTCAAGAGCTCATACAATAAAGTTACGAACAATTTGTGACAAAAAGAAACTAACACTCAATGAATACGGTTTGTATAAAGAAAGTAATAATGAATTATTAGCAAATCTAACTGAAACGGATGTGTATAAAGCAATGGGTATGAACTACATTCCACCAGAACTACGAGAAGATAGAGGTGAGATAGAAGCTGCTATGACCAACACCCTTCCAAGAATTATTGTTAGAGAAGATATTAAAGGTGATTTACATATTCATACAAATTGGTCTGATGGGAAAGCTTCTTTACAGGATATGATTGGTGCTGCAGAGAAAACTAGTCATGAATATATAGCTATAACAGATCATGTAGGAAAAATACCCATTTATAGACCACTTGATAAAAAGAGGTTTGATGAACAAAGGAAAGAATTGGAAAATTTAGCTTCTGATTATGAAATAAAAATTTTGCACGGAATAGAGGTAGATATCAACAAAGAAGGACAGATAGATGCACCAAAAGATCTACTAATGGAAGCAGAATTTGTTATTGCCTCTATTCATTCATTATTTGATATGTCTGAAGATGGAATGACCAATAGATTACTTGTAGCTATGGATAACGAATATGTTAATGCAATTGGTCATCCAACAGGACGAATGTTTGGAAAACGTGAAGGTTATGCTCTTAATTTCGCTAAAATAGCTGAAAAGGGTAAGGAAACAAACACATTCTTAGAAATAAACGCACAACCAAATAGACAAGATATAGATGATTATATTGTCTTTGATGTTAGAGAGAAGGTACCTGTTTATATTGGTACCGATGCTCATTATACAAAAGATTTAGGAAATATTATTTGGGGAGTTAATATTGCTCGGAGAGGTTGGTGCGAGAAAAAACACGTTTTGAATTGTTTGAGTTATAAAGACTTAATTAGAAAATTGAAGCGATAATTTTGATTAAAAAAATGTCGTACATAAAAAGTGGCGAAAAGGCGACAATTTCAAGCGTTTTGCAAAACCATCAGGTTCTTAGGCGTTGCAATATTCTATCGTTGTCTTTTTCCTTCAGAAATCCCTTCACAAAAGATATATTACACCTCTTCTTTTGTGGGTCTTTTTGAAGGCTTTCTTTTCGCCAATTAATTATTAGCTATTATATTTAAAATACCTATCATAAACATCAATGATGCAATTTTACGGCAAAATAACCTTAATAAAGGTCTAAAATTAACTGAATGATGTTAATTTTTAACTGACCTTTTTTTCTACTGTACAGCATTTTTTACTGATGAATTCACATTTGCTGTAAAACAAAGGTTA
>JAEORM010000002.1 GCA_016840905.1 Candidatus Gerdarchaeota archaeon
AGGGTAGAAAAAATGATAGAATGTATAACTTGCGGAGCTAAATTGAATATAAAAAAAGGAATAGAAATAAATGAAATAATAATATGTGATGATTGTGGAACCGAATTAGAAATCATAGGTTTGAATCCTGTAAAAATATCTGAAGCGCCTAAAGAAGAAGAAGATTGGGGTGAATAGCAATTCAAATACTTGATGCCACGCTTAGAGAAGGCGAGCAAACCCCAGGTGTCTATTTTGATAACCATATTAAGATGGCTGTAGCAAATTTGCTAGATAAAATAGGAATTGATTTTATCGAAGCAGGCCATCCTGCGGTTAATGAAGAGATTGAACATAGCGTGAGACAGTTATCTCAAATGAATATAAAAGCGAAAATTGGAGCACATTCAAGATCATTAAAAAAAGATATTGATCAAGCATTAAATTGTAATGTTGGTTTTTTAGGAGTTTTTTATTGTGTTTCAAACAATAGATTAAATGATGTTTTCAAAACTTCTATACATAATGCAATTGAAAATATAACAAGTATTATAGAATATGCAAGAGAACAAAATCCAGATTTAATTATTAGATATACACCTGAAGACACAGTAAGATCTGATTTTGAAAATGTATTAAAAGTATCAGCAGCAGCAATTAAAGCAGGAGCGGATATAATAAGTATAGCGGACACAACAGGATATATGATACCTGGAACAAAACAAAATATGTATGATTACGTATCAAAACTTAAGAAAAAATTAGAAAAAAACGGATTAAAACCAAAAATAGCTGTACATTGTCATAATGATAGGGGATTTGCTTTAGCTAATGCGATTGATGGATATAGAGCAGGAGCAGATATAATTGACGCCTCTGTTTTAGGGTTAGGAGAAAGAGCAGGAATTGTAGATCTTGCTCAACTTCTTGTAAATTTGAAGGCGGATTTCAATGTTGATAATAATTGGAATTTAAAATTACTGCCTGATTTATATTCACTTGTCAGTAGATTTTCAAATGTTTCAATACCAGTTAATTTTCCAATTATTGGAAAAAATGCTTTTACACATTGTGCAGGTATACATACACATGCGGCTATGATTAATCCTTTACACTATCAAAGTTTAGATCCTGATATTTTAGGTCTTAAAACAGAAATATGTCTAGATCATATGTCTGGTTTTTCTTCAGTTAAATATGCTATAAAAAAACTTGGTATTGATGCTGATAAAGATCTTATAAAAAATGTTTTAGATGAGGTTAAATTAGTGGGTCGTAAGGGAAGAATAGTAGATCAAGATGAGTTAAAATATATTGTTAAACTTTGTGAACAACGAATAGTTTTAGAGGTATAAAAATTATGAAAATTGGTTTTTTACATTCAATTATTAGAATGGATGAAAAACTTTTGTTAAAAGAATTAAATAAACATAATAATCTAGAAATATTAATGATAGATGATAGAAACCTTGAATTTACCTTAGGTCGCAATAATTTTCCATTTGATGTTGTACTTGAAAGATGCATTAATCATTCAAGAGCTCTTCATTCACTTAGACTATTTGAAAGTGTGGGTATAACTTGCGTAAACACATACAAGGTTGGAAATATTTGTGGTGATAAATTGCTTACGTCAATTGCATTAGCAGAAAATAATATTTTTCAACCAGAAGTTAGAGTTGCATTTACAGAGAATTCAGCTTTACAAGCAATTGAGGATATGGGATATCCTGTTGTCTTAAAACCAGCTGTAGGTTCATGGGGCAGATTGATTTCAAAAATTAATGATAGAGATGCAGCAGAGGCTATTCTTGAACACAAAAAAATTCTTGGAAGCTATCATCATTCGATTTATTATATCCAGAAGTATGTTGAGAAAAAAGGTAGAGATATTAGAAGTTTTGTTGTTGGAGATGAATGCATTGCTGCAATATACCGAACGTCTGATCATTGGATTACAAATACAGCAAGAGGAGGAATAGCATCTAATTGTGAAGTAACACAAGATTTATGTGATATATCATTAAAAGCTGCAGAATCAGTTGGTGGTGGAGTTGTTGCAATTGATTTATTTGAAACAGATAAAGGTCTAAGTGTAAATGAAGTGAATTATACAATGGAGTTTAAAAATAGTATTGATACAACAGGAGTAAACATTCCAAAAAAAATTGTTGATTATGTTTTAGATGAGGCGAAGAGATGAAGGTAAACATACTTGGTGCTAGTGGATATGCAGGTGGTGAGTTGTTAAGACTATTATTGCAGCATCCTGAAGTGGAAATTTTTCAGGTGAGCTCAGAGCGACTATCAGGGAAACCTATATCATTTGCTCATCCAAACTTAAGAAAAAAGACAGATATAAGATTTTGTAGTAAAAATGATTTTAAAGATGCTGATTTATTGTTTTCAGCTTTACCTCATAGCCAGCTCATGAAAGAATTTGATAATTATGCTTGTTTAACTGATAAACTAATTGATTTATCATCAGACTTCAGATTAAAAAATCCAGAGGATTACACAAAATGGTATGGTGTTGAGCATCCTAAACCAGAGTTATTGGATAAATTTGTATATGGTATAGTTGAATTACATAGGCAAGAGATGAAAAAATCAAATTATGTTAGTAGTGCTGGTTGCAACGCAACATCTGTAATTCTACCTCTTTATCCTATTATAAAAAACTCTATGGTTGATTTAAATTATCCAATAATAGCTGAGACAAAATGTGGTTCTTCTGAGGGTGGTAATAAGGTTTCTGAAGGTTCTCATCATCCAGAAAGAAGCGGGTGTGTTCGTTCATATAAACCG
>JAEORM010000313.1 GCA_016840905.1 Candidatus Gerdarchaeota archaeon
GTATAGGCATCACTCGTTATTAGGTCTACATAATCCTTATTAGCTAACACTATATCTTTAAATACTTTAAGAGAAAACAAAGAAAATTCTACTGCATCTTTTGCTACTTGTTTAACTTTATCAACTTCATCGGGTTTAATTGGTCTGGAAACACCACCAGGTAAACCTAACACAGGATGGATTACTTTTCCACCAAGCATCGTTATGATGTCTCTAAGTTTCCTTCTCATCCCTATAACTTGAAGACCAACATCTTTACCAACTTTTTTTATAACACCTACTATATTTCTTTCTGCTTTGGGTGCTGTAGGTCCAACTATAAAGTCTGGTCCACCAAGAACATAAAGATGTAATGCATGGTCTTCAAGCATAAAGGCATTATAAACTAATTCTCTGATATTTTTCGCTGTTTGCGTAGGTTCACATTTATAAAGATCATCAAGGGTTTTAGTTCCGGCCATATGATGAGCAGTTGGACAAACACCACAAATTCGAGAAGTTATTTGGGGCATATCTTCTGCTAATCTACCTTCGGCAAACTTTTCAAAACCACGAATTTCAGGTATTTGAAGATAAGCTTTTGAACAATTTCCATCATCGTCAAGCACCACAACGATTTTACCGTGTCCTTCAAGCCTAGTAATTGGATCGACAATTATTTCTTTAACCATCTATCTCACCCCTTTCTTCCAACTCTACCTTTTAAACTAGAAGCTGGTAAAGAATATCGGTATAGTGTTCCTACTGGGTCAGGCATTCCATCAAATGCTGCTTTAATATCTTCTTCGTTTTGGAGATCAACAGAACTAGCAATAAATGAAGCACCCTTTCCGCCGTAATCTTCAACGTTATCCAATGAACCAAAACAACCAGTGCAACACATCCCGGCTTTTATACAAAGTGTACCACAACCTCCTCTTGTCACAGGACCAAGGCATAAAAGACCTTGAGCTAAGTAACATTTTGTAGGATCGACCATAACTTGATGTGGTCTCTTTAAATTTTTCAATTGAATTTTATCTGGTTTGGTTTCATTTAATTCACATTCATAACATAAAGCTTTACTACTTGCACCAAGCACTGAACCTTTAGGAGGAAGGTTTCCTGATAAAAGGGTTTCAAGTGCTTTCCATGTTACATCAGGTGTTGGTGGACATCCTGGAATATAATAATCAACATCAATAACCTCGTCTAATGGCTTTAATGTAGCATACACTTCAGGTAATTTTAAATCTACATTATCTAATTTAGTCATACTTTGTGGTAAGACTTTTGTTTCGTTAACTGTAGATGGAGTTTCTAAATATGCACGTGATAAGATATCTTTTTTATCATATAGGTTGGCTAAACCTGGAACTCCACCCCAAGCAGAACATGCTCCATATGCTATTATAATTTTAGATTTTTTTCTAAGCAGTTCAGCAAGATGTTTATGTTCATCTACCCTTATTCCACCATTTATTAAAGTAGCAGTGATTGAACCGTCAGGTATAGCTTCTACATCACTTACTTTAAAGTCCAAAGCAACAGGCCAAAAAACAATATCTACCAGATTTACTAAATCAAGGATTTTTTCTGCTACATCTACTACAGCTTCTTCACATCCACCACAACTAGCAAACCAAGTTAATGCAACCTTAGGTTTTTCCACCTTAGATTTCCTACTCATTACTTTTTCACCTGTTCAATCGGTTCTATATCTACTTTGGGTTTTAATGTTTTTAATTCCTCAACCATTTCATTAGCTACTCTCATGAACTTTTCTCCTTCAGATGCTGAAATCCATTCAAGTCTAAATCTCTCCTTTTCTATGCCTAGCTTTTCTAACATACGTTTAAGTAAAATAAATCTACGAAGAGCTTTATAGTTTCCTTCCATATAATGACAATCACCGGGATGACAACCTGCTATAAGTACACCGCTTGCACCTTCTTGGAATGCTTTCAAAACAAATTGTGGATCAATTCTTCCAGAGCACATAACTCTAACAACTCTTATATTAGGAGGGTAACTCATTCTACTCGTTCCAGCTAAATCCATCGCTGCATAAGAACACCAATTACATGCAAATACAACAATCTTTGGTTCTTCACTCATCTTTATCAACTCTTTTTAAAACAAGCCTCCACCTGAGCTATAACTTGCCCATCCTTAAAACTTGATTGTTGCATAGCACCTGATGGGCAAGCAGCTACACATGTTCCACAACTTTTACATAACGCAATATCGACAGACGCAACTTTCTTGTCTTTTTTTTCGATTCTTGATATGGCCTCATAAGGACATACAGCAACACAAATACCGCATCCGCTACAAATATCTTCATTTACTCGAGCAATTATTGGTTCAATTTCAATGGTTTTTTTGTAAACCAAACCAGCTACTTTCACTGATGCAGCTCCACCCCCTGTGATGCTCTCAATGATATTTTTAGGGCTTGTGACTGTTCCTGCTAAATATATTCCATCTGCTGGTGCTTCTACTGGCCTTAATTTCAAATGTGCTTCTCTTATGAATCCTTCAGGACTGCAACCAACTTTAACGATAGAACGGATCTTTTCCATTTCTTTATTTGGGCTCATGCCAGTTGCTAGAACCACCGTGTCTACAGGTATTAGGATGTTTTCTTGAGTTGTGGTATCATATACTTCAACATCGATACTTCCAGATTTAAGATTTACCTTAGGGGGTTCATTGAATCGGAGAAAAGGTACGAAATTTTCAGAAGCTTTTTCATATAATCGTTCTTCTAATCTTCCATATGTTCTTATATCTTTGTATAATACATAGATATTTATATCTGGATAATGAGTTTTAATTTCTGATATGTTCTTTAAAGAAGATGAACAACACATTCTTGAACAATAAATGTTTGAATTTGGTGTGGTACCAAGTGAACCCACACACATTATGAAAACAATGTTTTGGGGTATTTTACCATTAAATATAAGTTCTCCTTTAGTAGGACCATCAGAATCTAAAAGCCTTTCTAATTGGAAAAGAGTTATTATTTGCGGCGAAGTATCATATCCATATTCTCCTTTAACTGGTTCATAAGGAGTGTAACCAGTAGCTAAAACAATACTGCCATTATAAACTTCAATCACACTTCCTTTATCATTCAGATTTATGGCTTTAGGTTTACAAACTTCTACGCATTTTCCACACTTAGTGCATATTTTTGGGTCAATTACATAGGTTGAAGGGTGTGCGCCATTAAATGGTAAATAAATTGCTTTTCTCTTATTAAGATTAAATTCATATTCATTTGGAGTTTCTTCAGGACAAACTGTTACACAATCTCCACATAGATTGCAATTTTCATTAACAAATCTTGGATTGATTCTAATATGAGTTTTAAAATTTCCTACAGAACCATCAATTTTTTCGATTTCTGAATTACTAAATAAATGAATTTTAGGATTTGTTTTTATAGAATCTATTAATGCTTTACTCAACTCTGAACCTTTTTTATTTGAATAGTATAATTTACCTAATCTAGCTGCTGTTCCACCAACTGTAGGTAATCTTTCAATTAAATATACATCTATATCTTTTTGTGCTAGATTAAAGGCCGTATTCATACCTGCTACTCCTGCGCCAATAATTAATGTGCTAGGATGGACGTCGTACTCAATTTTTTCTAATGGTTCTAATAGACTAGCTTTGGAAACACCCATTCTTACAAGATCTTTGGCTTTTTCTGTTGCTGCTTTTTTATCTTGAGGATGAACCCATGAACAATGTTCGCGTATGTTTACCATTTCAAGTAAATAACGATTTAGACCAGCTTCATGAATAGCATCTCTAAATGTTGTTTCATGCATTGATGGAGAACAGGCAGCGACAACAATTCTATTAAGATTGTGTTCTTGTATATCTTTTTTTATCATATCTTGACCAGGAGCTGAACATGTAAATACATAGTCTTTGGCTATAACGACATTCGGAAGGTCTTTAGCATGTTGAATTACAGTTTTAATATCAACAGTACCTGCAATATTCAAACCACAATGACATACATATACACCTATTCTTGGTTTTTCCATACTCTTCACCTCCCAGCAAAAATTGAAGCTCGCATTGCAGCTGCACTAGCTTGAGTAATCGAATCAGGAATATCTTTTGGACCGGCAACAAGACCGGCAACATATATACCTTCAGTTGTTGTTGCAACAGGGTCAAGATAAGGGTCTTTAAGCTTTACAAATTTATCTTCATCAATTGGAAGGGGGATGATGGACTCAATGGGTAACATTTTTGAACCAACAGCTAAGACTGTCATATCGAAATCAGATTTATTCATATTTTCTGATTCTGTATCTTCATACCAAATAATCAAATTTTTTGATTTTGGGTCTTCTTCTATTTTAGCTGGTCTGCCCTTTATGAAATTAATATTAAATTCCTCTTTAGCTCGGTTATAGAATTCTTGGTATCCTTTTCCAAAAGCTCTAATATCCATATAAAAAATTGTACATTCAATTCCAGGTAAATGTTCTTTTGCAAGAATTGCTTCTTTTACTGAAGCCATGCAACAGTATGTTGAGCAATAAAAGTTAGTCAAAGTATCTCTTGAACATACACATTGAATAAAAGCTATACTTTTAGGATTTTGTTTATCTGATTTTCTTATTATTTCTCCATTCGTAGGTCCAGTGGATGACAGTAATCTTTCAAATTCAAGTGAAGTATAGACATTAGTATATTTTCCATATCCATACAAAGGTTTCTTTTTAGGATCTTCAAGTTCATAGCCTGTTGATATGATGATAGAAGCTACGTTTAATTCTAATTCCTTTGCTTGTTGTGTAAAGTCAATAGCTTTCGTTGGGCAGAACTTTTCACAAACCTTACATATACCTTTTTTAAAATAGGCACAATTTTCAGTATCTATCACGGGAATAAGAGGAACTGCTTGAGGAAAATCAAAATATATGGCTTTTCGTTCACCGAGATTTAAATTAAATTGACTAGGTGCCTTATATGGACATTTTTGAACACAGGTACCGCATCCTGTGCATAAATCTTCATTTACATA
>JAEORM010000314.1 GCA_016840905.1 Candidatus Gerdarchaeota archaeon
AATCGTCCATAATCTATAATTCATCAGGAAAATCGTAGATCTCTGCATCTATTCTTTGAGTTTCTTCTCTCCAAATACTTTCGTAATTAATACTTTTTCCTCCATGCTTAGTTTGTCTAGTCGATTTAACTTTAAATCTAATTGATATCGGAAATTTTTCTCCCATCACCAAGGCCTCTCCTCTTTCGAATTTAGGAAGCTCATTAATCACATTATCAGTTGCATTTTCTGCACTCTCTCTTACAGTTGCCAAATCTGTAGGATTCTTTATTTTCATAACAATATTTGTGACACACTGACTAAGCACAGTTGAATCAAGTCTATTAGGTCTCTGAGATGCTACAAATAAGCAAATTCCAAATTTACGACCCTCAGTTGCTAAGGTACGCAAAATATCACTGCTTGCTACACTTAGCCCAGAAGGAGCAAATCTATGGGCTTCTTCAACTACTACAACCAAAGGCGGAATCTCTTGCTTTCTCCTAGCGTTGAAAATCCTTTGCAACAAATTTGTAGCAACAAATTGCTGTATTTTCTCTTTTACTCCAGACATAGCAATGACTGAAATTTGGTTAGTTTTGATAATTTCTCCTATTTTAGGTTCTCTAGTTCCAAAAAATCCAGTAGATGCTAAGTTCAACAAGTAATTTCTAGCCCAAGAAGCAGCTGTAGCCTCAGATTTAGAGGAATTACCAATTTTATAATTAAGCCACGTTAGAACGTCATCCATAGAATATGTGCTTTTACTTTTTTTCAATTCCCGGATAACTTGATCAAGAATGCTTGCTGAACCTTCTCCCATTCCAGTAAAATGCTTAAAATCATATGCTGAAATATTTTTTACATCCAAAGTATAATTGATCAATCCAGCAACATTTCCCAATCCATAAAGCATTTTCTTATTTTTTTTCGGAAGACTTCGGACCATTGATAAATATTCATTATGTGGATCAAGAATCAGAATTGCAGCATTATGCTTAGCTAACTCTTCACATAATATACCAATCAGATAGGACTTACCACACCCAGTCATACCAATAATGCTTAGGTGTCTTTGCAACAAACCATTCAAAGGCAAACTAACTTTAGTATTATCAAAAGTGATTCCTACTTCCAATGGTCCTCGATTATAAATTAGATTCTGCTCATCAAACGTTAATTTCCTTATTAAGCGCGATTGATCCGCAATAAAACTGTTAGGGTAGCTCAATATTGTTTTTTTATCATTGATTATTTTTATTGATCCTACAATTATAGTTTTTAAAACAAATGATAAAGGCGATCTTTCAAGTATTTTAAAAGCAATTCTCTCATTCTCACTCATAAGAAAAAGATCTTGTTCAGAAACATCAGACAATGTAAGTTTATCAATAACCTGAAGTAAAATAGTCTCATAAAGTGTATCATGAGCCAGAATAGTTGATTTCTTAAGACTTCCTGCTTTATCTAATGAAGTCACAACCAATATCTCTTCGGATCTAGTTGTTTGGCCTAAAACACTTCCGATTATTTGTTTTTTTTCTTCCATAATATTTTTCTCATTTCATAATTTTTTTATAGAATCGCTAAATTCAAACCCAAAATGTGTTTTCTTTTGAGCTCTAATTCTAAAATTAGCTTTTTTATCATCAGAAAGATGCGAAAAAATTTGATTAAATAATAACTCTGCTTCCCTTTTAGTAACTCTAGAGTATTCATCAGCTTTACTAAAAATAGGATTCATACCAAAATGCGTTCTAGTAGACCAAAAAAGAAGGTTTTCAATACATTCTAAATATTTATTTTTCTGTTGCTCAATTAACTCAAACCTATAATTCCAATCATTTAGATTTAGAAAGAAAGTCACGTATACTTGATCAATCCATTGAGACGAACTAGTATTGGGTATTAGAATTGGTGAGATATAATCACCATTTTTCTTAAGAAAGTGATTCAGAATATAAATATCATAAATTTCTTTAACATTAAAACTTAAGGATAATAATGTGCTACCTGTGCGTTTAAGAAAACCTAGCAACAAAATATCCTTGTCAATACAATCAGAGATGAGGGGTTTGTAAATTTCTTCTATAAAGCTGCTAAAGAGATTTTGATACTCTTTGCTGTCTTTATGAGTTGGAGTAAAAACTGAGAGTGTTATTGTTCCATCAACTAAAAACAATGAACTTTCACGAATATTTTCGATTTTTTTGTTTATTGCTTGGTAAAGATTTATTTGCATTAAAAGTCGTTTTAACCTTTCTGAATTATAATTATTTTCATGAAAAATATATAAGTTTTTGAAAATTTCTACATTTATTTCATCATCAACCACAGCTGATTTTATTACAGTAAATGGGCTTTCATAGGCAATATTCAAACCAGAATCAACTGCGAATATTTTTCTTGAACAATTAGGTTTTAGATTTTGTACTTTGATTTTATTTTCAATATTATCCAAAACAGTATCTTGCTTTTTCATTTCTTGACTGATAATATCTGCTGCAATTTTAGGATCTATTGAATCTATGTTAATATAGGATCTCAATAAAGCTCACCTACATTTCTTAAAGGACTAATAATACTTTCTCCATCCCTCTTTTCTACATTAAATATCTGAGCTGGAAGAGTATCAAAAGTATTATCATGGGTTACAACAATTAATTGATCAAAATTATGAGTTCTTAAAAAGTCACGTAGCTTAGAACGGTACAACTCATCCAAATGTATGGTAGGTTCATCAAGGAGCAATAATTGGTTTTTTGTTAAGGAACTACATATGGATAAACGCAAGGCTAAAGCCGCGCAAGTGGTTTCTCCTCCACTAAGAGTTTTAATTGGTGAGGGTTCACCATTTCGAATGACTTCAATATTTCCATCTTCATCTATGCTAGCAAAATCGATATTGTCATTAGATAATGCTTGATAAAATTGTTGAAATTCTTCAGATACCTTAATTACGCTATTTTTTCTGATTGCAGGTTGAAGAATATCTCTCAATCCTTTTCTCAAGGTATCCAAAATCTTCAATTCAGATTCTAAAATTTTGGATTTTTCTTTGGCTCCACTTTTTTCAATAATACTTTTTTTAACTTCATCAAGTTTTATTTTATCTTTATCGATTGATGTATTAAGGCGATTTAATCCTTCAGAAATTCTAAATACTTTTTCTTTAGATCTATCAACTATTTCAATTAGATCTAAATGATTTTTTTCATCATATTCTAACAAAATCTTTTCTTGTTCCAATGCAAGACTTTTGCCCTCTTTTTGCATTTTTTTTAGGTTAGTTTCTTCATTTACTAAAAATTTTTCTAAATCAGACTTAGAAGCTAACTTTAATTGGGCTTCTTTAGCTATTTCA
>JAEORM010000031.1 GCA_016840905.1 Candidatus Gerdarchaeota archaeon
CCTTCTCTTATTTCATCTTCATAAGTTCCAAGATTATATGCTTCATCTTTTAAAGTCCACTCAATTAATTTATGTATTGCTATTCCAATTTGTTGTCTTGTTTCAAGTATTTTATTAGCTTGTGCATGTCCTACTTTTCCCATCCAATTTAATAATCTATGTTTAGCAATAACACCTAAAGTCACAGTTATACGATGATATTTTTTACCGTCAATGTTGTACTCATTTTTAGTAGTTTCAAAGTCACTTGGAACTACAATATTCCATTTTTTGTACATCTAATTACCTCTTTTTATACAGAATCAAGGAATTGCACCTTGGATTATTCTACAGAACAATCATAAATTTCTAATATACCAATCAACACTTCTGCATCATCATCAGCATAAAGTCTTTCTAAACAATCTTGGCATATCATTCTGTTGTTGTGAATCTCAAATAACTTTGTTTCTGGTTGAGTTTCAAATATTCTTTTTACGTAACTTACTATATCAATTGGAAATAATGTCATGGAAATTTTTCCACACATTTGACATGTAGGCATAAAAAGAAAAAAGGGAATAAATCCCTAACTAGAATAGTCTAGTACTAGAATTATCTCATATGTATTATCTGGTGCGTATTTATCGAAATCTATCTTCAATTTCCAATTCAATAATTCTTTTGTTATATGAAATGGAAATGTTATAGGAGTATCTGTAGCATCTAATATCTCAAAACTATATTCACCATTTGTAGGTGAACTAACATCAAAATATATATCGAAGTCTACATTAGCTTTATTCTCAACAGTAAAATCTGTAACGTGAGATTCACCACCATATGCACTTAAATTCCATATAGTTTCTTCATCACATTTTTTACCGTTTATTTTTATAGCTTGACCTACTGTAGCAGGTACTCTAATAGTTCCAATAATTGTACATACAGCCATCTCAATTCACCTTCACTCTAATTGTCCCTATCGTATTACAAAATTGTGGAGGAGGAGAAGTGTCTCCTTCACTCCTGTTTAAGGGTTTACAATGTGAATAATTGCGTTTGTGTCTAACTCAGCACATGCAAAGAATGCCCAAAAGTCTACTTGCCAAGAGTTACAAGATTGTTCAAATTTCTTAAACATCTTTGGTTTTTGACCGAAAGCAGCACCGACAGCATATCTTGAATCAATGATTATCGCCATTACTTCAGCAGAAGTTGTAGCACATGAGTTTGCACGACAGTAAGGTATAACCTTTAGACCTGCAATCTCTGTAAGATTTCCACTTGAATCAACTTTGACATCACTCATCCAATACATAGGAGTTGGTGTTTGCATTCTTCGGAATATTCCCAATACACTTGGAGATGCAATTAGTACATCTGGATTGTATGGATTTGTTCCTTCTCTTGCAGTATCTACTGCTGAGTGTATTGCATCATATAAGTCCATTAAACTTGTATCAGTACAACAACTTCCACCAATTGATGGAGTACATACAAGTGCATTGTTTAGAGTTACACTTGTTCCTGCTGTAGCAGTTTCTAACTCATTGTAGATTTGCCAATCAAAGAAAGCTTTCCAAGAATCTTTAGCTGCATCTAAATAAGATGAAGATAGAACTTGACCTACATCCCAAATATCTTTTTCACAAACAATATATTCATTGTTATATTGTTTTAGAGTAAGTGAGTATGTAGAAAAACTTATTGATGAACAACTAGCACATTCACAACTTCCTAATTCAGTTGGTGCAGAAAATTGACCATACTTGCGTATTTGAACAGTAAGTCCATTGCCTTGCTTAATATCTAAACCTTTTACAGCAATAGAAAGCAGGTCAGATTCACAGATAGCAGTATTCCATATAATTGTGGAATAAACATCAGCAGGAGACCACTCTGATACGTCATCTTCACAACCAGAATCATCGTCTGTGTTTTCTAGTAACCATTTTCCACTATCATAGTTATAAAATGGTCTTTTGTATCTTTGTTCATAACGTTTTAGAACTTCTGCATGAATATTTTTGTTCTCTTTTTTCTTTGTCTCTGTTCCAGTTTCACCTAATCCATCATCTGGTGCATATTCTGGATGTTTCTTTAAGAACTCTTCTTCCCAAGCTTTCTTTTCTTCAGCTTTGGCATCTTCGAGTTTCTTTTGTTCTTTAGCTTTTAGCTCTTCAAGCATCTCAGCTTTTTTTGCTTCCTCATAACGTTTCTTAATCTCGTCATAAGAAAGGTTTTCTAAATCATCGGTCATTTACATATCCTCCATTGATTTATTTTTTATTCTTTACTTTTTAAATATTTTATCATTTCCTGTTTTTCTTTTTCTAATGTTTCATCTATTTTATTTTGTTTTTCATTAGAAATATCTTCAGGTTTTTTATCTTTTTTAGTAGTTTCTACTTCTGTTTTTGTTTCTGTTTCAGAAGTTATTTTAGTCTTACAAGTCCCACATGAACAAGTATCATCATTTTTTATTCCACAACCTGCTTTGTCATTGCACTTTCCACCTAGAACTGTTGATATACAGACAGGTTCAATATCATATAGATAAGGAACGAAATCATCTTTTGTATATCCTTCATTCTCATAGTTAACTCCTTGTGGTAAACTAGATGCTCTAACAAATTTTCTTTTCCCATAATAAGTGGTTGATACATTTGGAATTTTACCTGCTTGTTCACATAGTTTCATATATCCTTCCCAAGCTTTTGCATACATTGTATCTTTTACAACATGTACATCCATAGATATTTGTTTATTGTTTTCATCTACTTCTACGTTATCGTGATAACCTATAAAAAATCTTATATCAGGTCTTGGGTCTAAGGCAGTAGCATTTGTTCCCATGTGATTTATGTTGTGTAATGTTCCATTCCATCCTTTAGCTATTTTCTTTGCTTCTTTCCATGAAAGAAATCCACCGTTCATAAATCTATCTCCAACAATTGCAACCATTCGTCTAGTGTATTTTACTTCACTATTCTCTGTTTTTCCTTCCTGTGAACTTTCTGGAATAAACTGTATTTTAGCTTCACATGTAAACAACATACTTTTTTCTGAATTTTCATCTTTAGGTTCATTTGATTGTTCATTTTCTTTTTCACTTTGTTGTTTATACATAGAATGGCATATTGCAGCAGCTTGTGAACCATCTTTAGCAGTACCTTCTGCTAACACAATGGGAATACATCTTTTAACGAAATCATCTTCGCTTTCGCCTTTTTCTTTATTTGGCATGATAAATCAACCCTATTTATTTTTTTGTCCCTTTTTTGGAACGAATAATTTTTCAACAATACTCATTTCATAATCTGGTATTCTGCCTTCATCTTTCAATTGTTGAGTTTTGCCTTTTGCATCAACCCATACATTAGGATACCATTCAGCAGGTTTCTTAACATATGGTTCAATTAATGGTAATATTTTATCAGCATTCTTCAATAAATTGTATAAAGACCAGAAAAAGAAATCTCTGTAAGCAGTATCTTTTACCATAATCCAAAGACCTAATCTTCCATAGTTCTTTACCATACGACTTTGATAACCTGCTTTGAAATTATTAGCACCTGCCATAAGAATTTTATCTAATGCTTTTACTACTTTATTTGTACTACCTTCTATATCATAATCTATTAATTGGGTTGATGTTCCCATTTTTTTGAGAACCATGTTTGTACCAATTCGTAAAAGTTTCTTTTGAAACTCTCCAAACATTATGTCAACCATGATTATTCCTTCTTAGCAGATTTTTTCTGTCTTAATCTTTTATTTGTTTCTACAGCTAATTTCTTTGCTTTTTCAAACTCTTCTGCTTTCTTAGGGTCATAGTTTGGATTTGGTTTACCGTTTTTTTCTTTCATTAGTTGGTCAAATTCTCCTTCAAATAGAACAACCTCATCATCTGTTGGAGTTCTTTTTGCAGGGTCTATTGCTATTTGCTCTGCTTTTGCAGCACCATACTTTTTAATCATAAAATCTCTAACACGGATACCTATTTCAACATACTCTTCATGTTGATGTGATATTTGACCATTTACAGCCAATAGAGATTGTTTATAAGCATTTAATTGTTCATCAAACATTTTTAAAACTTTCTTTTTGTCTGATTCTTCATATGTCATAAGCTTTGGAATTAATGTGATATGTACTGGAAGTGATATTTCACCTTTAACTATTTTCTCTCTAGTCTTTTCAATTTGTTGTATGATAAACTCAAACTGTGCTTTTTGTTTCATAGAATTTGCAACTCTGCTAGAAGCATCAGCTAAAGCTTTGAAATATTGTCCTTCTCTTTCATTCAAAGGAAGTACCTTGTCTTTTTTAAACTCCTGAATTGTAGGAGTAGTATTCTTATTTGCCCTCTTTCTACTCATATCAATACCTCTTTTTATTAAATTGTTTATTTTCCTAAATTTTGATAATATTTATTTATAAATTTAGGTGCTTCTTTCACCAAATTTTCAAGTTGTTCTCTGGTGAATTTTATTGTTGTTTCATTTTCTTTTATTGCAAAATGTCCGTCCTCAATTGTAAGTACAGGACAGCATTTTCCTCTTCCACATAAATATATTTCTTCTGTCATGTTTTTACCTCTTATATATAGCATTTAATAATTGAGCTAATGTCTTTTCTAAATTTTTTACATTATTTAATATAGCAGGTCTTATAAATGGTAAATATGCAGTTTTACCTCCACCAGACCTTATTTGTCTTGGTGCTTCAGTATCTCCAACTGGAATCCTAAGTCCAAATTCTAGATATTCTGCATAATAAATTGCTTCAATAACATATTGATTATTTTCTCTAGTCCATCTAAGACTATTAATCAAAGCACCTGTTTTTATTGGTGCATATAATTTAGCATCTTTTATTATATCATCTAATATAGATTCTATAATAGATTGTTTTTCTAACTCTGAAATTAATGCATCATTTGCACTAATAGTTTCTTGTAAACCACCAACTGTTATTCTAAAATTACTTATCATTTTCGTCCTGTTCTTTTAGAATCTCTTCACCTAGTTTTCTTTCTTTCTTGATTCTATCTTGTAAATTTTTAATCATGCGTTTATCTTGTTCATCAATTCCTTTTTTAAACTCTGGAGGGTTAGGAGGTTCTGGTCTATGAGGAGTATCTGGTTTTGGTAAAGGAGGAGTTAATGGGTCAAGAGTTATTTGTCCTTTATTAAATATCTCTCTTGCTTCATCTCTCGTTGCGAATCCACCACCTAGTTTATTTCCACCGTTTTTAGCAAGTACAGCCACTTGTGCTTTTTTCAAAGCAATGTCTGCTTCTGCTAATTCATCTATATAAATTGGATTCCACTCAATAGTATATCTCCATGCTCTACTATTACCTTCTATAATTTTTTGATAGAGATTTACTAATAGTGGAGTATAAATTAAATCTTGGTCATCTTTAACATCTTTATAATAATCACCATATCCAACTTCTGCACCTGTTACTCTACCAACTTGAATACCTTCAAGGATGTGTTTTGGCATTCTAAATGCAGCAGCCACGTTAGTAATTAAATAATCATAAAATGGTTTTGGGTCTATTGCTGTAGGATTTATTGCTTTTATTTCAGCAGTTTCATCATGTACCAATCCACTAGGATGTTGATTTAATATTTTTAACCAAGCTTCTCTTTCTGGTTTTTTACAACCTTCTTGCATTACGTCATAAAGACCGTGTGCAAACCAAGCAAGGATTTCACCACATGCTATATCAACATTAATTTTTGATTTAATGACATTTCTTAATAATTGCATTGTAGATGTTCCAAACATCTTACCTGCAACTTCATCATTAACTAAATGAATTATTCTATCTGGATGTATCCATTTATCTTCTCCTGTTTTAGGATTGTCATAATGGAAATATTTAATTTTGAATTTTTTATATTTATCATTTGGGTATCCTATTTCAGTAATATATTCACTATCTAAAAGTCTTACATTCCAAGGATAACCTTCTGGTTTTTCAACTACATTCTTTGATTTGTCACCATAAAATGAAATAATTAAATATCCGTCTCCATATATAAAAGATGATACTCTGGCTAAACTCCATTTATATTTAATTTGACTTCTCTCTTCAAATCGTTGAATTAATTTTTTATCCTCTTTAAAAACTTTGCCTTTATCATCTAGTGGGATTAAATGATTCCAAGCACGGACAGAATCCATTGATTTTTTTCTAGCACCTTTCATAAAAAACGGACATTGTGTTGCAGTTTCAAATAATTTACTTGGAGATAGTTCTTTTAGTCCCCATCCTGATTTCTGCTCATTATCTTCTGAATAGCTTAAATCAACTTCTTTAGATTCATTAGCAATTTCTACTTTTGTAGGTGCTACATAATTTTTATAAAAATTCCTTGCTAAATCACCTATAGTTTTTCTTTTCGCCATATTCCTAATCTCCAAA
>JAEORM010000032.1 GCA_016840905.1 Candidatus Gerdarchaeota archaeon
ACTGTTCGTTCTTTAAGCAAATCCAAAATGGAGTTTTTCATTTATTCCACCAAGTTACTTTACTGAGAATACATAAATTCTCAAAATAATAATTAGTAATTGATTTTAATTAATATTATCCAGCACATTAACTAATGATTAAAGGTAAACTCTATCAGAAAGTTACCGAAATTAGTATAAAGGAAATATAAGACAGAGAGACTATAACTTCAATTATCAGCAATTTGATGTGGCAAGAGTGGAACAAATAATAATTGGTATCGATATAGGAGGAACCTTCACCGATATTATCTTTCAAGATAAAAACACTGGTGAAATTTTCAAACAAATTAAAGTTGCAACAACACCAAAAAATCCCGAACAAGCAATCATTACCTCTTTGGAAAAGGATTTGTCAGTAGATGAAAGACAAATTGTTCAACAAATTTATCACGCAACAACTATTGCTACAAATGCTTTCTTAGGTCAAGTGAATTTAGAATTACCAAAGACCATTTTAATTACAACTTCAGGATTTAGAGATGTACTTGAAATAGGTAGACAACGTAGAGCTTCTCTTTATAATTTATTCTTTGATAGACCTGCTCCTATTATTCCAAGGAAATATCGATTTGAAGTTACAGAACGTATGAATGCTTTAGGTGAAATAGAAAAACCTCTTGATATAACAAATTTAACTGAAATTGAAAAAACAATACAAAACGATAAAATAACTAGTTTGGCAATAACTCTGTTACATTCTTATAAAAATTATAATCATGAAGTAATTCTAAAAGAATATTTTGAAAACAAGTTTAAAGATCTCTATGTTACTGCTAGTTTTGAAGTTTCACCAGAACATCGTGAATTTGAGAGAACAAGTACAACAGCAATAAATGCTGTTCTAATGCCTTTGATTAGTAGATATATTAAATCACTAACTCAAACATTTAAGCAAGTGGGGATTAATGCACCATTATTCATTATGCAAAGTAATGGAGGAGTTAGTAGATCAGATATTGTTCAACAATTACCTGTAAGTATCATCGAAAGTGGTCCTTCTGCAGGAGTGGTAGCGTCCAGGTTTTTTGCTGAGTATTTAGGTTTGTCAAAAGTTCTATCTTATGATATGGGTGGCACAACAGCTAAAGCAGGAACAATTGTTGATCAGACAATTACGTTGACAAATGAATATGAAGTGGGAGGAGAAGTCCATAGTGGACGTATTACAAAAGGAAGTGGATACCCAGCGAGATTCCCATTTATTGATCTTGCAGAGATATCATCAGGAGGAGGTTCAATAGCCTGGGTAGATGAAGGACGAGCTTTAAGGGTGGGACCTATTAGTGCTGGTTCAGATCCAGGCCCCGCTTGTTATGGTTTAGGTGGTGAAGATCCTACAATAACGGATGCTAATCTCTTATTAGGTCGATTAAACCCCGAAGGATTGCTGAATAAAACATTCAAAATTTATCCTAAACTTGCCGAACAAAGTGTGAAAAAGAAAATAATGGAAAAGATAAAACTTGATCCAATAGAGAGTGCTATAGGTATCATTAAGATAGCTAATAATAATATGAGTAGAATTTTGCGTATAGTGACTGTTGAACGTGGTTTGGATCCTCGAGATTTTACGTTATTAGCTTTTGGAGGTGCGGGTCCTTTACATGCATGTGCTTTAGCGGATGAATTGGAAATGAAAGAAATTTTAATCCCAGGAAATCCTGGATTATTCTCTGCTATGGGTTTATTATATACAGATGTCAAGCATACTTTCGTTAAATCAATTCGAGAGAAGGTTCAAAATATTGATTTTGGTAAATTGGACGAAGATTTCAAGGAATTGGAACATAAAGGTGAGACTATCTTACTTGAGGAAGGTTTCATAAAGGAAAAAATTACTCACCAAAGATTTATTGATGCAAGATATCTAGGTCAAGGATTTGAGTTACTAATTCCTATAACTGATATTAATTTGTGTAAAGAAGATTGTTCAAAGAAAATTATCAAGAGATTTTTCGAAAAACATCAGTCAATCTATGGTTATGTGTTAGAGGATGAAGATGTTGAAATAGTCAACATTAGAACTAATGATTTAGGACTAATTCAAAAACCGATCTTAACAAAGATTTCTTCAGGAAACATAAAACCATTAGATGAAGCACAAACATCTGTTCGTGAGGTATTTTTTGATAATAATAAGAAATCCCTTGAAACACCAATTTATGCTCGAGAGAAATTACTCGCTAATAATGTAATAGCAGGTCCAGCTATTATAGAACAATATGATACTACAACAGTGCTGTTACCAAGCTGGCAAGCAAAAGTGAATGAATTTGGTCTATTAAAATTAACCAAGGTGTAAAAAAATGTCAGAAAATATCGATATAATAACAAGAGAAGTAATACGTGGTGGATTAGAGTACATTGCAGAAGAAATGGGCATAATTTTACGTAACGCTGCTTATAGCACCAATATTAAGGAACGAATGGACCATAGCTGTTCACTATTTGATGGTAGAGGAAGAATGGTTGCCCAAGCAGAACATATACCAGTTCATCTTGGTGCTATGCCTTTAAGTGTAAAGAGTATCATGAATGTTTTCGAAGATGATATCTTCAAAGGTGATTCCTTCATAGTTAATGATCCTTATCTAGGGGGAACTCATTTACCAGACATTACAATAATCACTCCTATCTTTTTTGAAAAAGATTTGGTTGGATATTCAGTAAGTCGTGCACATCATAACGATATAGGAGGTATGGCACCAGGATCTATGCCAGGAAATGCTACTGATATCTTCCAAGAGGGATTAAGGATTCCTCCAGTGAAAATTGTTTCAAAAGGAAAATTAAACAAAGATATTCTAAATTTAATAATGACCAATTCAAGAACCCCTCGTATAAGAAAGGGTGATCTTATGGCTCAATTATCAGCTAATTGGACTGGCGAAAAACGGTTAATAGAATTAATTGCTCAAAAAGGGAAAACAATTTATTTAACAACAATTGATGAAATATTAAACTATTCTGAAAAAAGATTCTTGACTGCTATAAAGGATTTTCCAAGGACTAAAGTTAAAGCAAACGATTTTATGGATGGCGATGGGATAGTAGATGAATTAGTTGAATTAGTAGTTTCAATTGAAACAAGCAACAAAGATATCACTTTCGATTTTACTGGAACAGCCCAACAAGTAAAAGGAGCTATTAATTGTCCTTATGCTGTAACATTATCTGCTTCTTATTATGTTCTAAGAACAATTACTGATCCATCCATACCAGCCAATGAAGGGTTATATAGACATTTGAAAGTAATCGTACCATCAGGTACCCTTCTAAATGCTAAACCTCCAGCTGCTGTAGTAGGCGGAAATGTTGAAACTTCCCAAAGAGTTGTTGATACTTTACTGAAAGCATTTGCCTTAATAGATCCCGAACGAATTCCAGCAGCTTCACAAGGAACTATGAATAATTTGATCATAGGAGGGATAAATAGCTCTGGAAATCCATTCACTTTTTATGAAACCATAGGTGGTGGTTCTGGAGGTAATAAACTAAAGGATGGAGTAGATGGTATACACACTCACATGACAAATACTATGAACACCCCAATAGAAGAGATTGAAGTAAGATATCCATTAATTGTTGAACAATATTCTTTTAGAGAATCTAGTGGTGGTAAAGGGTTTCATAGAGGGGGTTTAGGCATAATTAGGAAATTTAAAACAAAAGTACCAGTAGTAGTAAGTTTACTTGGTGAAAGACAAAAAACTCCCCCTTGGGGATTAAATGGAGGAGAAGATGGTGAGGTGGGGCAATACTATAAGATAACCACTAAAGGTGAAAAAGTGCTACTATCAGGTAAAATGACCACAACCTTAGAAATAGGCGAAGAAATTGTTATTGAAACTCCTGGTTGTGGAGGTTGGGGTCCAATTAAGCAACGATCAATCGACAAATTAGAAAATGATGCACTCAATGGTAAAATTCTCTGATATTCCAAGGTTATTTTTGTCAATAATTGCCTAAAAGGTACTAAATCATAAGATTTATTTTGTCTATTAGTTAGACAAAGTGTTATCAATAATTGTAATTTAGATTAGGTGGATAATTTGAGTAGTAAAAAAAAGAGAGAGAATCTTACTGATCTTGAATCAAAAGGAGATTCTCAACCAAGTGATATAAAATACGCTCCACCTACTAAATTAGAAAAAATTCTTACAGACTGCATGTGGTATAAACAAGTAATTGAGTCTATGGCTGATGGAATAATTGCTACAGATATGAATGGTAAGATTGCTTTTGTTAATCCTAAAATGTGTGATATGTTAAGATATTCCCGTGATGAACTATTGGGTAACGAATCCTTATTCATGGTAGAAGAAAAAGATCGAAGTAAAGTAATACGCCATACAGAAATGCGGTACAAGGATAAAAAATCATCACAGTATGAAGTAATGATGAGAACAAAATATGGTACTCAATTACCCGTTATGATAAGCGCTACACCAATTTTAGGAGAAGATGGTCAAACCATTGGTACATATGCATTAGTAACTGACATTAAAGATAGAAAAATAGTAGAAAAAGAACTACGAAATAAAAATACTGAATTACAAACTCTTTATAATAATTTATTACAACTTTATGAGCAGCTTGGAGCAATAATTGCTGAATCTACAAGTTTTCACACTGAAATATTGTTATTCACTTCAAAAGATTGTGTTTATTGTGCTCCTGCTGAGGAAGTGCTACAAGAAGTTCTTGCTTCTTATGGCGGTAAAATTACTTATCGAAAAGTTGACATTGAAAAGGAACCTGAAGTAGCAGAACCATATGATATTATGTCTTTGCCTACAATAGCTATTGGTGATGAAAAGCTTACTGGTGTTCCAGATATGTATAAGCTTCATTCATCCTTGTTTAGTGCTCTTGTTCCACAAGAGAAATTTAGACGAACTCGACAAGAATTGGATAATCTTATTACTCATTCGCCAATCGCAATCTTCACCATAAACAATGAAGGTGTTTTAACCAGTACAAATCCCCTTGTTGAATTAATGGTTGATTATAAACGAAATGAAATTGTAGGTCAAAATGTTTTAAATGGTGACAAAGGAAAATCAATCTTTCCAGATGATTTATTGAAATTATTTAAGAAAGGATTAGCTGGTGATAATGTTTCAGTTAATCGATTGAAAATAAAAGAAATCACTAATAGTAAACCTGAATTATTCTCTATCATTAGTTTCAAAGTCGTTCCATTAGCTGATTCAAATGGTGCGATAACTGAAATACTTGTCTTAAGTGAAGATGTTACTACACTTGCATTGCAAGAAGAAGAACTTTCAAAATCATATCAAAAAATGGAAGAGTTAAATGACCAACTTATTAAGATGAATAAAGATCGCTCAGATTTCGTAGAAATTACTACAACACGATTGATAAAACCATTAAGTAATTCCGCTGAATTATTGAATCAAATTCTTTCAGGACAGCTAGGTGAAATTGGTGAAGAGGTTTTTGGTACTTTAGAATATCTAAGAAATAGTGTGGAAGATGTATCAAAAAGCTTGCTAGATATGCTAGACTTTTCAGCTTTAGAATTACAAGAATATACCTTGAAATTAGGGAAACACAATATAAAAGAAATTGTTTCAGAAGCATTAAAAACAATAGGTTCAGTAGTGATTGATAAAGGATTTATAGTAACTTTAGAAATTCCAGATTCTTTAACTGCTTGGTGTGATTTTGAATTAGTAATTAGAATATTAAAGAATCTAATAATAAATGCTATCAAATTTACTGAACAAGATTGTAATATCGAAATATCAGCTAAATCAATTGATAATCAATATATTGAAATTGTTATAATTGATAATGGTATTGGTTTGAAGAAAGAAGATTTAGTTAGGATTTTTGATCAATATGTCAAAGTGGATCCTAAAAGTACTGGTTCTGGATTAGGCTTATCAGTCGTCAAAACTTTGGTAAAAGCTCATTATGGTACAGTAAAAGCTGAATCTGAAGGCTTAGGTAAAGGATCAACTTTCAAATTTACTCTCCCACAGAGTAAAAAAATATATGAGGAATTAGATTCTGTTACAGAATAATTTTTTCTTCTGAGGTTTTCTAATCCCAATAACTAATTTATTAGAATTTTAAAAAAGTGAAAAAGAAAGCAGAGGAAATTTGCTGCTTTTACTTCATCCATTCTGAAACTTTCATACCTGTCCAGCGTTTAATTTCACCAGTTTTGATTTTCTTGAAATCTGGGATCATTCTCAAAACAAGTAAAATCGTGCAACCCCAACCAAATACCATACAGGCCCAATCACTCCAATAAGTAACTCCAACACCAGGAGGTATAGCGAAGAAGAGTGTTGTAAGAATTCCTACGGAGGCTGTAGCAGAAATTGATCCCATGCTGCTCAAACGCCAGACGATAAGCCAAAGTGGTAAGGATAGCCACCAAACAATTAATCCATAAGGATTTACTAACATTAGAGAGCCAGATAAAACAGCAAGTCCTTTACCACCCTTAAATTTCATCCATGGCATCCAACAATGACCTGTGAAAGCTGCTAAACCACATAAAGCAACCAAGAGAAATGGATTATAATATGTTCCATTGAAGGTGGATTCAGGAAAGATATAGAACCGTGTTAAAAATCCTGCAAAGAAACCTTTGGTAACATCCAAAGCTGCTGTTAACATTGCCCAGAAATAGCCAGCTGTTCTCACAGTATTTCGAGTACTGACCGAACCTGATCCTACTTGTCGAGGATCTACTCCTGTTGTGAGTTTTATTATGAACCAAGCCATTGGTATAGAACCAAATAGATAACCAATTATTGGTGCAAGGAAATATTGATACATTACAATCTCCTGTTTTTTTATTCAAGCTACAAATAATATATCTCTTGTATTCAAAAAACTTACTACTAAAGCTTGTTGTCTATCAATAATTAACATGAGGGCAAAAACTAAAAAATGATAATGTAATTATCTAACCATTAATGAAATACAAATAATGTGATGTGTAAAATGGCTACAATAAAAGAAGATGTCAAAGATGTAAGCATTTCTTTAGCATATGATCTGTTGATAGTGTTATTTATTCTCAGTTGGATAGCTGCAATAGTACTAGCTCTACTAGAAGTCTCTCTATGGTTGGTTTTTGGCTTTTTCCTAATTGGTTGTGGCTTATTCTTTGCAGTGATCTACTTAGGTCAAAAATACAAAGAGAAGGAAGAAGGAGAAGAAGAGGAACTTGAAGCTTCCAAGAAAGATGAAGCTAAAACCGAAGAAAAGGAATCAAATTAAAGAATAATCCAATTCAAATGAAATATCATTCATTTGCTTTTTATTTTTCATTATTTATTTGTATATTTGATATTTTGCCGATACCATTTCTATTTTAA
>JAEORM010000315.1 GCA_016840905.1 Candidatus Gerdarchaeota archaeon
ATGTTTATTATTCTAATCGTTTAATCTTCATTTTAATATCCTTTCGGTAATTCAGAGTTGTTATATTATTCCAAGCAATTATTTTTCTAATTATTTTTCTAATTATTTTTTTATTATTTATTTTTTTAATGACGAAAAAAACGCTTTTTTTCCTTATTTCTGCTTAAAAAAAGTCTTTTTCTTATCATTTTGTTTGATTTGTTCAAAATATTTGCGGATAATTTTACCAGATATATTGTAAATATTTTTCACATTGCTCTTATATACAAACTGTTTAGTTTTATTTGTATACTAATTATTATATTGCCGAGGATTAAATAATGAATATTGCTGAGCTCCTTAGATTGGGTAAAATATCCCGCTTGCTTAAAATAACTGTTTTGGGAACTTCAGGCAGCGGTAAAACTACTTTTCTTAAAACCCTCTTTGGTGATTCTTTTATCACATCTGACGTAAAACGCATGGATTATCTTGAAAATAAAGCTAATTTGACCTATACCCCAATTGATGTTCAAGAATCTACTACCACTGTGAGTATGAATCAATTAGGAGCAATGGTTATTTTCACTAAAAGTAACCAATTTGAAATTTTGGAAATTAATGATGGTGTTGACAGTGTTCTCTCGAGAGATGACATTGACTTCTTCATGACCTTTTCAATTTTCGATACAGCAGGACAAGAACGATTTGATTTCATGGCTGATATCTGTTTACGTGGTTCTGATGCAATCATTTTACTTGCTGATGGTACAAATGTTGCATCTGTAGAATATCTATTGTATTATATTGAGAAAGTCAAAAATGAAGAAGAACGAAGCGGTAAAGAAATACCTGTGATTGTTTTTATGAATAAAAAAGATTTATCGAAAAAAGGTATTTATCTTGGTGCTGATTTTGCTCGTACTGCAATTCAAAATGAATATGAAGTATTTGAAACTTCAATTAAAGATAAAGAATCATTCTTCCTCCCTCTTCGTATATTAGTCGATAAAATAAATTCAAGTTAAACTTGTTTTTATTTTCTTCAAACTTTTCATATACTAAAAAATGAGATAAAAAAGGCTACACTATTTGTGCAGCCACTAAACTTTTTTCCATTACTTCTACCAGAAGAATCTTGGCATAAGTAATACTGCTTCTATAGAGTATGGAAGAGTTGTAATATAGTGATAGTTAAAGCTACTGATTTGAGTTGTTGGATAGCTAAATGCTTGTCTCTTTTGCTTCTCGATTTCAGAAAGCGCATAAAAAGTATATTTCATATTTAAAAGGTTCTTGCGTTTAACAATGTCCCCTCTTGTTTGTAGATCTCGAAGTGCTGAAAAGAACAAATAGTTACTCAAACCTTTTACCCGCTTTCCTACTGCAATTCTTATTTCTGATGATCTCATCAATCTACAGCTTACAAATAAGGTATCAAGTATAAGTTCTTGGACTCTAATTGTTTTTTTACTTCTCTTTCTTCCTCTTGTTCCTTTTTTCTTTTCAACAGAGAGCCTAATCCTTGCTTCTCTATCTTTTATTGAACTATTCAATAATTCAGCGATCATTTTTACCTTCACAGCCTATATTCTTTTAGACAATTTTTTTAATATTGTTTGAGTTTTGCAGTGATTATATGTCCTTTATAAGGCTTTCGGTTCAACTTCCCCGTGAGTTGCTCAATGTTAACATTGTAGGTTAATAAAGCTTATGCGATATATTATTTAATACTTTTGTATTCATAATGATGTTAATGAAAATTATTGGACAATACCTACACACAATTGACTCAATACTAAATGTTAGGATGGTGAATCTATAAAAAAAGGTATTTCTTTATTAAATGAATTTTTTAGCAATGAAAATTATCTAAAAATAAAATATTATCATTATTTTATGAAAAATAAGATTATCAAGTACTTACTTAAATATAATATGGTTTAAATCACATATAGAAATATGATGTAATAAGTAAAATGAGATGAACAACTTGAAAATGAAAGATTTCTTTATTAGTTTACTAATTATTTCAATTGCTACACTTATTTTCTCCCTTCCTATTGATACTCGTGACCTTTTACTTCCAACCCTATTATTTTCTGGAGTTCTTGGAGGAATTTATATTGGTTACAAAAGAAAAAGACCTTTAGTATCATGTTTCTATGATGGATTTGTTATCGGGATTCCTGCTGGTATCCTTCAAGCAGCAATTGTAGTTCCTATCTATCTCTTCTTCCACGCATTGCTTTATGAATTAACTTCTCCCGTTCAATTTATTTTACTAACATCTTTAGCTTGTATGATGTTGGGTGGATTTGTAGGAGCTCCTTTTGGAGGATTACTTATGGGATTATTCTATAGATATTTAAAAATCGATCGAGGTGAAGGAGAACTTTATGAAACCTACCTTGATGATAAAACTAAGAAATCGGGAAAGAATAATTTAGATGATTGATTCTTTTTTATTTGGAAGTTTAGAAGTATTAATTAATAACTCTAGATTACAACAAACTACACCTAACTTGAATGGTTAAATGATTACCAGGTGGGAAATCAATTACGAATTATTTTGTTATATTGACTAGGGCTTGTAATTTAAAATGTCGGTATTGTGGTGAAGATGTTGCTTTTGAGCAACCACCTGTTGATATCGCCTACCCTTTATCTGATTTAAAATCCTTTCTTGAAAAAGATCATTCAGAAATTACCATCCAATTTTATGGGGGAGAACCATTACTAAGAATTCCTTTAATGGAACAAATTATTGACTCATTACCAGCAGTTAAGCATTGGTCTGTACAAACAAATGCCACCACATTGCAAAAAATGAAGCCGCAATATTTAGGTAAATTATCTACTATTTTGACTTCTATAGATGGTCGAAAATATACTACTGATTATAATCGGGGTGATGGAATTTATGATCTTGTCATCCAAAATTGCATCAAAATTCGTGAGAATGGTTTCACCGGTGATTTGGTCGCTCGTATGGCTACTTCAGAAATTGCTGATATTTATGAAGAAGTCATTCATTTAGCTTCACTAGAATCACCCAAGTTTGATCATATACATTGGCAATTAGATAGTCAATGGGATGATGACCCACACGCACGTTGGACTGATTTCAACGATTGGGTGGATCATTCCTATAATCCTGGAATAACTAAGTTAGTCAAATGGTGGCTTGCTGAAATGAAAGAAGGACGATTTGTTGGAATAGTTCCTTTTATTCCGGTAATGAAATCCATTTTATTTAACATACCATCAAAAATCCGTTGTGGTGCTGGTAATGATTCATTTGCCATAAATCCAGATGGGTCAATTTCTGTTTGTCCGATTTCCCCAGAGTTTGATTTTTCTATTGTAGGTCATATACGCACAAGCACTCCTGAATCAATAAAGAATTCATTACAGGTGGGTCCTCCATGTCCAAGTTGTTCTGATTTTTCCCTCTGTGGAGGAAGATGCTTATTTATTAACAAAACAAAATTATGGGGAGAAGAACAATATGCAAAAGTTTGTGGAACTGTTAAACATTTAATTTCTGAATTACAATCAATTAAACAGGATGTTTTAACCTTGATTGAACAAGGTCTCATTAATAAAAAGGAGTTTGATTATCCAAACTATAACAATGGATGTGAAATCATCCCTTAATTGATTCTGTTCAAAATGATTTTTGCTAAATCTTTTCTTTCACTCTCTGTATTTAGTGAGATATTAGCTTCAATAACTTCAATACCTAATTCTTCTATCGATTGCTTTAATTTGTTATCAGACTTTGAAATAATTATGATATCAAGGAATTCTTTGTATAATGAAGCAATTCCTAAAGAAGTAGGTTCGATTTTCAATTCTTTCATTAATTGTGCTGCTGGTCCACTAAATGCTTTACCATTACTTAGCGGAGAAATAGCTATTATTTTTGCATCTGTTCTTCTAAGTGCTTTTTTTAGTTGCCTCATAGCTAGCATTGGACTAATGCTTGTAATTGGATTGCTAGGACCAATAATAATAGCTTGCGAATTGTTTATTGCACTAATTACTTCGCTGCTTGGTTTTGCTTTTTTATATCCTAAATAAACTACTTCTTTTATAGAGGGGTTTTCATGATATTTTACAGTATACTCTTGAAAAGTTAAATATTCATTATTCTCCGTAATCATTGTTGTTCTAATTGCATTATTTGACATTGGTAATATGTTTGCTTTGATTTTTAATTTTGACTTAAGGATTTTCACTATCTCTGTAAGAGAAAAACCTTGGGATAGCAAGTTATTTCGAGTTAAATGCAAAGCCAAATCTTTATCCCCAAGCTTAAACCAAGTTTCCTCTTCCAAGTTTGATAATTGTTGTAATGTTGAAAAAGTTTCATTTTTAACTCCCCAAAATTTATCCAAATCTAATTGCTCACTAAAAAGATACAATAGAGTATCTATATCAGGAGATACAAGAATGCCAAAAAATTCATCGTCATCTCCAGTATTTCCTATAATAGTCAGCTCTTCATCTGAAAGTAATTCTCTAAAACCTAAGAGAAGTTTTGGTGTGCCGGTGCCACCTGAAAGGAAAGTTATTTTCATGTTATTGGCCATTCTAATCACAAGCAATATTCTAAATAATTACCACATATAAAATAATTTCAATTGTTAATAATTACTTATATAAGACATTGGTATGGTAATAAAATAATATTCAAAATGGTGTAATTCTTGGAAAAAAACAACGAAGAAATTATTGAGAAACAAAAAACTCAAAAAAATAACCAAAATGAAACTGCTTCTCTACAAACCTTTGAAAATAACAGTGTAACCAAGAAAGCTAATCGCAAAAGATCAAAGGATAAAGGTCTTTTTGCACGTGTTTTTTCCATTATCTTCAGTAAAACAGCATTACAATTATTTTTTTCTCATCATCCATTTTGTGAAATTTTTGATAACCATGTTTTTAAAATAGGGAAACTTCGACTTTGTAGAGGTTGTACTCTAAGTTATCCTGTTGCTTATGGTTTACCAATTATGTATCTTTTATGGGGTTCTTATCGTGACTTTCTACATTTCGCACCTTTATGGATTTCAAACCTTTGGTGGTTCACAATTTATTCTACGATTTTAGCTTTTGGTACACGTTATTTTGGTAAGAAAAATTTGTTTATCAATGATCTATCAAAATTAACTAGAGGTGCTCTTGCTGGATTTCTTTTTACAGTAATGATTTCAGAGATTTGGTATCTAAAAATAATTGCTGCTGTGGGATTGTTTGCTGGTATGGCTTATCTTAGTCTAAAACGAGGAAAAGAAATGCAACACACGTGCGATCAATGTGAGTATGGGGCAGATTATAATAATTGTCCAGGTTGGAGGGATTTAGCAGAGATCTTTCCTATGGTGAGCTCTAGCACTTCAGTAGAAAAGCAAACTGATCATCAAGAAAAAAATGACACTCAATTGGATAATCAATAACGTTATTGTGTGGTTCTAGAATTAAGCGCCCATTCTAATAATTCTCTTCTTTTTAACTCTTTAGAATAAACCTCTTCAAGCAGAAATGATTTTTGATTTTCTTTAGTAAAATTTTCTAGAAGCTCATTTTTATCTCTAATGGACCAAAATTCTCCACGTAATTGATCATTGCTCATATTACGAGCTTTTCGTGTATGTTTTCGTTTAAAGCAAATGAAAGAAAGCTTTCTATCAATACCAATCATCATTATGAATCCTTTTCTATTTGATTAAATGTTATTCACTATGAATTAAATTAATTTCCTCCTAGCATAGATCTATCATAGACTGTTATATCAAAAGTGAAAATATGAAAAAAATTTAAAAAGATATAAACTATATGATTAAATACTTCAAAAAAACGCCACTTTTTAAGAAAAAAAGTCTTTTAATTCTTTAAAAAAGAATTAACTCGATGACAAAAACTTTTTTAAATGTATGTAAACTATTTAGTTTAGCATCTAAACCTATTAGGTTTAGAGCTTTGATTCATACTGAATCAATACAAACCAAAATTTATAGGTTGAACCGAAATTTTTGGTGATCACCTAATGAAAGTGAACAAAGTTAAATCAACCGTTATTGTTGGTGTAATCTTAGCATTATTTGTAGTTAGTGCTTTTGCTACTCAACCAAAAGCAACTAAAGCTGCTGTTGACCCATTCTTTACAATAGTAGCTAAAACAAATAGTGGTGGAGTTAGACCTGACTATCTTAACTTCTTAAGACAACACTTAGCAAGAATCGGTATAGATGTAAATGTAATTATACAGGACTGGCCTACTTTTGTAGGAGAATTGATCGCCTTTAGAGATTTTGATATTTGTTATGTCGGTCTCACTGGAGGCGGTGCGGACCCAGACTTTACTGGTGTCTATGACGAAAACGGTTCCCTCAACTTGTTTGGTTATGATACAAGCATGGACTGGGATGATACTCTTAATACTGGTCTTAATGAATGGTATATGAAAGAAGGAACACTCATTATGCCTCCCGACTCAGAAGAACGTGTAGAACACTACTGGGCTTGGGAACAATATATGATGGATAAAATTAATCCACTCTTACCAACATTCGCTCCAAAAGCATATGTTTCTCAATGGTCAAACCTTAATGGTTATAACTATACAGATGGTATCAAACAATCATGGGGTAAAATGTGGTTTGATGGTTCACACACTGGTCAATTAGATACAGATGAATTAGTTATCACTGATGCAGCCTGGTCTGATTTGAACCCCTTGTTCCAAGATGACCAATCTTCAAGCTACATTAGCTCAGCTGTTATGGATCCTTTGATCTGGTATGATGCTGATTTAAGTGCTTGGCCACATATCGCTGATAGTTATTCCTATCTAAATGATACTACAATCCAAATTCACGTTCGTGATGGTATTAAATGGGCAGAAGACCCAGATGGTTTATTCCCAACTGAAGAATTAGATATAAGGGACATTTACTTTACCTTCTATGCATGGAAACATGTCTCCAATGACCAACACTTATGGGATTGGATCGAAGAAATGGAAATTGTTGATGATTATACTATGAAGATCTATGTCGATGCTGATGATACAACTCCAGAGAATGATCCTTATGCTCCATCCTTACCTGCATTATCAACAAGAATCTTACCAGAACACTATTTGAACCAAACTCAATTAGCTGATGGTGTAACTCCAGATATATTAGATGATGCATGGAATACCTATGCAACCAATGCTTTTGGTTGTGGTCCATTCGAAATTACTGGCTTTACAGAAGGTGTAGAAACCATTCTTACATTAAGAGCCGATTATTGGGGTCTTGATGAAGCAATTGTTGGTGCAGCAGCTGCTCCAGAACTCAATTGGGAAGAAAGATTTGGTTATGGTGCTACATTTGATGGTATTCACCAACAAAGAATCAGAATTATTCCTGATGCACAAACATCTCTTCTAGAATTCAAAGCTGGTAAAGTTGATATCCAAGGCGTAACTCTATTCCCATTGACTCGTGATGAAATGTTGACTGATCCAGATTTCATAATCCAATCTGATACAACCTTCTCTTATGACTTCTATGGTTATAACATGAGAGAATCCAGAACAGAAATGGGTGATAGAACTCCAAGTGATATCGATCCAACCATTACCAAGGGTCTAGCTCTCAGAAAGGCAATCTCATATGCCGTTGATAGAAATGAAATCAACCAAGTTGTCCACAGAGGAGAATATACTCTAACTGACTGGCCTATTTATCCAAAGATGGGTATCTGGTGTAATCCAAACATCATCAGATATAACTTCGATCTTGACAAGGCTAGAGAGTATATGGCTAAAGCTGGATTTGGAACAACAGAGGATACTCCAGGTTTCACCTTGTTGATCACTCTCTCTTCCATTATGCTAGTTGCTACCGTAGCTGGTATAATTGTTAAAAAGAAGAAATAAGTAATCAAACAATAAAATCTTCGTAGCAGCGGGATTATCCTGCTGCAAAACTCTTTTTTTTCATACCTTTTACTTAAATTTTTAAAGAGAATTCTTTTTTTGTAGTACAAGAAAGATTTAAAACTAAGTAATTTTTCCAAAGATTGTCGAAAATATTTCTGCCCCGATAGTGTAGTTCGGCCAATCATTGTAGCCTTTCGAGTTATAGACTCGGGTTCAAATCCCGGTCGGGGCACCAATTTTTCTTTTCAAGAAAGATTTTTGTATTGCTTAAGGTTATCTTTTTACTGGTGCTTATTAATGTCAAAATTAGAGATTTATCCAATAATATTTCGTATTGATGGTGTCGGTGAAGTTGAAGGGGAAATGTATCGTGTGAAAGCTCCTCAATCTATAGAGAATATTTGGTATGCTTTACCAATAAGTTCTCGAGTAAGGATTCAAGACAATAATCAAGCTCATTTCTTAACTAACATACAAAATAAAGCAGAACATCCTACATTCAATGTTGAACCTGGAGACATAACCTATCAACCTTTAAGCAAAGCAATTATCGTTTTTTGGGAAAAAACTAAACCTTATGCTGAAGTAAATATCATTGGTAAAATCACTAAAAATTTTGATCTCTTTAAAACAATGAGAAATTTGTCACGAGTTGTTATTGAAAAATCCGCCAAATAATCAATTTTCTCTCAACTTTTTAATCCAAGCGAGTTTTCCAAATAGCTAATCCACAACTTTCACATTCAATCTTTTGTTGATATCCTTCTCGAGAGTAATAAACTTTCAATAAAAGTTGTTGACCGCAATTCCCACATTTTTCTTCTATTGTTTTGGTTTCCATTAAGACCAAATCTTCATCTTTCACTTTGGAATCTTTAGTAAACATGTATACTCAATCCTTTTGCATCAAATAAAATGATAACCGGAAATACTCCGGTCTCATATTTTTTAGCATTAAACAAATAAGTTTTCAGCTGATAAAACCACACAACCATTTTGGGTTAATTCAAAAGGTCGACGAACTAGTTCGTGATTCACTCCCCTCATTTTTCTAATATAAATGCTTCTTACAAGGCGTTGATTGATTTCTTGAATATCAAGAACAACTACACCAGACGCCATAAATTCTTCTACTCCATATCGGGAAATCTCTCCACTTTGTGTCATCTCACTTGTTACAATAGTAGTACACTTCAAGCTTGACATAACAGCACTTAATTTGAGAATTTCACGACGTATTCTTAATTCGCTTTCTAAGGATAGAGCTAACGCTGTTAAAGAATCAATGACGACCCTCTCAGCTCCAAGCTCATCAATCAATGTAATAAGTGTTGTTAGGAGGTCATCTATTTCTAATCTGATGCTATACTTTTCTTGCGATGCTACACCTGCTCGCATTGAGAATCCATCTACTAAAGCTAAAAGATTTTCTTTTTCCAAACTCTCTAATTTCCAATTATAACTAGCAAAATTTTGTCGAACAGTTTTTGGGCTTTCATCAAAAGTTACATAGATTCCTGGATCACCATGATCAAGAATTCCTCTGTAAATATATTGTGTCGCTAAAGTGGTCTTACCTCCACCTGCTGGTCCACTAAGAAGTATTGTTCTTCCCTTTGGTAAACCACCATCTAACATTTTATCTAAACCGGGAATTCCAGTTGGTACTCTGGCAATTTCACTCATTGTATAATTTACTCCTAGTGTTATTTAATTCTAGTAAATAAAATTCTTATGTTTGTAGTATTTTTTCTCTTAACTTAAAATTTCTGTTGATATTGTTGATTTTTCAGTTAAAATTGCTTCAACTCTGTCAACTTGGAAACCATTAATGATAAATGCAGTAATATTTTTCTTTTTCAATAACTCAGGCGTTAATGGATCCAATGGACTTTTATTCATTTCTTTCAATTCATCACAAGTAATTTGTGAGATAAGATGCCTATTTTTTATTATACCATCTATATCTTTTAGGAAAATTATCCTCTTAATTCCTAGATATGAAGCTATTTCACAAGCAATAGAATCGCTTGTAGTATTCCAAGAATGTTCCAATTTGCTTTCATTATAAGTAAAATCTAGAACAGATAAAATTGGAATTTTATTCAAAGAATTTACTTGTGTTGGTTTAAATTTCATAACATTTACTATAATTGAGTTTGGAATAATTTCCTTCAATAATAGTCCATGTTGTTCTATTGCATGTATAGCCATCCAATGAGCAGTATCACCTGTAAATGGTAGTTTTTTTTGAATTTTGCGTATTGATTCAGCAAATATGCCACCACCAGGAACAATTATAAAATTTCGTTTTGTAAAAAATAATTTACTTAAAATTTCACCAAGTTGGTTTATTTGTTGTTTGGTTCCGCGTTCGGTTATTGATCCTCCAAATTTAATCACAGTAGTTATTTTTTCTTTTATAGTCATATTTATTCCCCAATTTAAAATGAATGTCTATAGATAATCTTCAATAAAAAGCATAATTAAAGCATAAACACCAAAACAATTGTGAGTTTTTTCGTCAAATATTTCATTTGATATAATTTCTTCATAAAAACCATTCATACGAATTAATGGAATACCTAAAGGCAGTGCACCTGAACCAGTCAAAATAATTTGTGGTTTTAATTGGAATCTATTGTAATAATCATCTAAAACAACATTAAATGATTTTGATAGTTGTTCAAGATGTTTTCTTTGTAGTTGTTTTGCTATATCTAAAATTTCTTTTTCTGATAATTGATTAACATCTGAACAAATTATTCTTGAAAGTCTCGCTAATGAATTTTCTTTGGTTACAGGTTTCCCATCAGCTGTTTCTACAGTAAAATCTTCTTCAGAAATAGAACCAAGGAGGTAATAGATATCTCCTGTTGTTGCAAATAATTCGCTAGCTAAAGGAACAATTTTTGCATTTAATTTAATTTCATGTGCTAACGCAATGATATTTGTTCGTAATAACCCTGAGTAAATTAATTCATTACTAATTAACCGTTCGAGATCATTTTTTCCTTGAGAAACTACTTTGCTTTCAAATATAGGTATCAAATCTGTTGTTGTTGAACCAATATCTATTAATATTGCATTTGGAATTTTTTTCCCTAAAAAAGCTGCTGTAGCAACCCAATTTGATGCTGCAACAGTGAGCCAATTTTCTTCACCTTCTTGAGATGGTACGAACTTATTTTGAACATCAAATATCATTGGTGAGTGGGTGGTGAAAACTTGTGAAATATAAGAGCAAATTGTTTTAATACCTTCTTTTTTTGTTTGAAAACAATCTGCTAGCTCTGCAGTAGTTACAAACACAACATTGGTAATATCTCCATAAAGATTCTCAAGTTCATCCTTCAAGTTCAACAAAAATTGAGGATACTCATTATTTCTTTTCCAAAAAGGGAAATACTTTGATTCTGCTACTAGAACTTCTGAAATATTTTCATGTGATTTGAACAAAACGTATTTTGTATTTGCTCCACCAATGTCTAAACCTAGAATTATATTCATCCTACTCATTTAATATCTAGTTATGAATTCATTCTTTAATTTATTTGATAAAGCAGCTAATTTCACATTAAAATTTCTATTAGCTTTTTTAGTATTCTTTCCTGAACCTCTAATTAAGGAATAAATATTTACTCCATCAAAGCTAATTGGTGGTGTAATAATAGAAGGATCATCAGTTAATCCTACATAAAATTGTTGTTTTGGTATGTGTGGTAAAGAGAATTTTGCTTTTGCAAAATAAGTAACATCAAATAGCTTTACAGGATAATGTTCACCAGAAATCGGCATCAAATTGATTGGTTTATTGGTTTGATTCATCAAACCACAAATAGGAGTTGTTACTCGAGGATTTATCTCTATTAGGTATATTTCTCTATTTTGTTCATCTGTTCTTGATACAATCAAGTCTATACCAATAAATCCACGTAAACCATCTATCTTTGAAAGGAATTCTGAGCAAAATGCAATAACATCTTTGGCTAAAAAATATTTTACATTAGTAATTCCTCCTAGATATTCCGATTTATCATTACCTAATGAGATGATTTGTTCATTGATTGATAATAAATCAATTTGACCATTCCACACATATGCAGTTACACTCAAATTATCCCCAAAGATAAATTCTTGAACCAATGTTATTCCTTGATGGCTTTCTTTTAATGTGCTATACAATTGTTCTTGTGTTCGACATAATTTAATTCCATCACAAGCAACACCATCATTTGGTTTCAATATCACAGGATAATTTAACTCCCATTTTTGAAGCTGCCCAATACCATCAATTCTTTTTATTGCTTGGTTTTTAGCTATTAGCGAGCAAGAACCATCTTCTGCAATTTTAATCGTTTTAGGAAAATTGAAGCCATTTTTTGAACAAAATTCATAGACTAGACTTTTATTTGTAGCAAAATCTATACAATTGGTATCGCAATTTAAACTACAAGAAGGAGAATTAGAATACTCATTAATGATATTTGAGAGAAGATTGTTTGTTCCAGGAGCAATTACTAAGAAATAATCATTCTTTTGTAGTAATTTTTTTCCTTCCTCAATAAAAGATTCATTAGATGATATTTTCTCTAGATGATCAAATTCTAAAAAATTCGAAAGAAATTTGAGACGTTTATCAAGTGTGATAGTAATTTCAAGACCAAGTTTTTTACAATTCTTGGTTAAAACTCTTAACATCCCAAATCCTTCTACCAATAAACCTGCATCTAGATTTTGGTTGGATAAACCGCCACCGGAAATAAATTCTTGTATAAAGATCCTCATTTAGAGTATCTAGAACGATTACTTTTGTAAATGTTTTTAATAACTGTGTTAATTATAGTGTACGAGAATAAAATGTCTGATGAAAAAGAAGTACTTGTTGCAGAATATGATTATACAGGAATGCCATGTTCAGAAATTCGTTTATTATTAACTGATATGATTAAGCAAATAAAGATAGGTCAAATAATAAAATTTACCACTGATGAACCTGATGCAATAATTTATGCGAAAAAATGGTGCCGTATGCATAAGCAAGAATTGTTCTTATCAGAAGAAAAGGGTACTTTATCAACAATTTACATAAAACGATTAGAATAACTTGTGGATAGAAAAAATAATGAGCTATCGATTGATTCAAGGAAACCTAAGCTTCAAATTTGCAGCAGCTCATTTTGTACTTGGGGAAACTGGTTGTGAAAGATTACATGGGCATAATTACTTAGTTGAAGTGCAGATTTTTGGCGAACAAAATCCTCAAAAGGATTTAGTTGTCGATTTTCTTGAATTGAAACCTTTTGTGAGGCAATATGTTGAGGAGTTTGATCATAAAATACTTCTACCAACTGAAAATCCGAATCTGCAAATTACCGAGGAGAATAATGAATTATTTGTTATCTTTGTTCCAAAAAATAAACAGTATATTTTTCCAAAAAGTGATGTTTGTTTAATTCCGATAAAAAATACTACTGTAGAGGAATTTGCTCGATTATTAGCTGAGAGACTTCAAGGTTTATTTGATAGGTATTCCAACATAGAAGCTATAGAAGTAGGTGTTTTTGAATATAAAGGCCAAGGGTGTTGGAAAAAAATTACTCGTTAATTATTATTAGATAATTTCCAACAATGTTTCTTTTTCTATTATAGTCCAATTCTCAATAATTTCTCCTTTACTAGAAGCATTATAAAAAGAAATAGTTGGGAAATATTTGGGAAGTTTAGCTAACAATTCTTTTGCTATAGAGAATTTTTCTAATTTTCTTTCAGGAGCCTTAAAATCATCTTTGTGTTGTTCTGGTTTGGAATATTTACCAACTATGGTGCCAAAATCAAATGCAAGCAGAATAATAGTTTTTACCTTAAAATTAGCTGCCAAATAAGCTGCTCTATCACCATCAGTGAACCCACCAAAATTCTTCACTTTACAATTAGCTACCCCTTGAGTTGATCCAATAACACCAAGTTTTGATAATAAATCATTAGCTTCTTGCAATTTTGTGAGATTATCTCCATGAGCATGAATAACAATATTGCTATTTAATTTAAGACAATCTCTTAATGCCATTAAACTGCCATCAAGATCGGTAACAACTACATCCACGAAAATGTTATTTTCAAGTAATGCTTTCAAAGCACCATCTGCAGCTATAATGGCTAATTTTTCTCTATTCGATTTAATAAAAGTTGAATATTCACTAATCATTTTTGGTAATGAAGGGCCTGCCCCAAAAATTAAGGCTATTTTGTTTTCCAATCTCCTTTTAAGCACTTTAGTGGAAATTCGTACTTTTAACCACTGTAAATGTTTTGACAAATATTCAGAAACCAACGCATCTGTTTCTGGTCCAATTGATAAAACTGAACAGATTTTTTGATAATCTTCAATACTTAAGGGGATATATTTTTTCATTTATTTGTAGTCCTTTACCTTAATATACAAACAATGCTAATAAATGATATTAGTTAGTTTTAATAAATGATTGTGGGCATAGTTGATTAGAACATAGGAATTGGAATCATGGCAAAAAAAATTGAACAATTGGATAATAACATTATCTATGAAGCAATAATCACTACCTATAATGAAGATCAGACAATTAATGCTGCTGTTATGGGGATATCACTAACACTTTTAGGTGAATGGATAATTAGACCTTTTAGGGGTACCGATACACAAAAAAACATACAAAGAAATAAAGAATGTGTGATAAATTTCACACTAGATCCAGAAATTTTTGTTTTATGTGCATTATTCCAAGAGGAATTATCAGCTGATCTCTTTTATCCATCATCACATGTAAAAGCACCAATACTAAAAGAGTGTAAAAATGACCATTGTGCAGTAAAAGTTGTTAAAATAGATGAAACGGATCCATTGAAAGTTGTTTTTTATTGTAAACAAATATATGGTCAAATCAACACCGAGAAACCACATGTCTTTACTAGAGCCTTTTCTTCTCTTGTTGAAATTTTAATTCATGCAACAAGGATTCTAGCATTTAAAGATCAACCGAACAAAGAAGAGGAAATTAACCATCTCTATGAACTAATAGACCATCATTCAGGGATAATTACTCGAGTAACTCAAAATGATAGTTACTATAGGCGATTACTTGATAAAATTACTATGAAATTGAATAAGGAAAAATAAGATTAATCAGAAAATAGATGTGTTTTGTATGAAGAATAATGTTTCCAAACCAATAGAAGGATACTTCATACAATCAAAAGACAATTTAATTTTTGATGTGAAAGGAATTACCCATCCTGATGCTAGAATTATTTCATTTGTAAGATATGTTCCTAAGGAATTTTTCCCAAATGATGATTTAGATAAATCAAAAATTTATCACAAATTGTATGATTTAAGAGATAGGTTTCTTTTTCTCCAAGAAAATTTTCCAAAATATATTTTTAAAGACCCTAAAGGTCGCGGGTTACTTCAAGCGGTTTCATTAGAGGATGTACAAGAAATTTATGATCCTATTATTAAACTTAGGGAGATAATCAATACCCCTGAACAAACTTTAGATGATTTAAGAAATCAGGTGAGAAAATTAGCTCTCATTTTGACAGAATATAGTCAGGTTGAAATTGATAATATAGGTGTATCAGGATCAATATTGGTCAATCTTCATTCCGAGCAATCTGATATTGATTTAATTGTCTACGGTATGGAAAACGGATTAAAAATCTATAAAGCTATGACAGATATTTTTGATAATGAATTACAAATAAATCGTTATAATGATTTTGAGTTACAACAATTAAGAGAAATTCGAGGGCAAATTGAACAAATAGATTTACAATCATTTATTGAGATTGAACGAATGAAACAATTACAAGGGAAAATTGATGGTACCGATTTTTATATAAGATTAGTTCTATTCCCTGAAGAATATTTTGAACCTTACAATCGGACA
>JAEORM010000316.1 GCA_016840905.1 Candidatus Gerdarchaeota archaeon
AGAAGATTTTATCATGCTTTACTTGCTACCCTCATCCAAGAGTATTGTATTTTAAGTGAGTAGATTTTCCAAAATGAAATATTGTAGTGATTGACTGATATTTTTTTAAGAAAATTGTCAAGAAATTAGGTCTAAGATAATCAGAAAGGAACCTTATTTTTTCTGCCGTTTATAAATGAACCATTTTTTGATCTTTTTTAGCTCTTTTTAAGTTAAACTGACAAAAATAAGTTGCACACAATCAAATCTCGCCTAGGATTTGTTTGTTTCGAGAGTGGTTTAATGAGCACTGCTTTGATCACAAAAAAGAGTCTTCCTCTTAGTTTGTCTTTAGGTATTGCTCCATTCTTGGACGACATCGTTTCCCTTGAAGATTATTTTTTGAATAAATTTTCACTTGATGATCAAAAAATTTTCTTATTTACTGCAAGTAATTTAACACTTGTTTGCCCTTCTTCTAAAGCTGTTTATCCAAATCCCTCAATCATTTCTCTAGCAATTCATAGAGGTCTAGCTTTGAAGAAACATACAAGGTTTCCTGTTCTAATTGTCGTTAAGGGGAAACAAGAAGGGGAACAGATTGCAGCTGAGCTTGCAAGATTAGCTCCTTGTTGCAAACTTTACAATATGATCTATGAATTAAGGCATAAGATCAATAAAGAATTTCTGACCAAATTTCATAATGAAGCAGACTTTGTCCTACTAAATTATCATAAACTCCGAGAAGTTGTTATGAAGAAAATCTGTCCTGCAACTGAGCAAATTGTTTTCGTGAATCCCCTGACAAAGAGCAGATGCCTTCAAGAAATCATCTTCTTAGATGATATTATTGGAGGATTACACAGACACAAATGCCGAAAACCATCTTTTTCTTACGTTTTAGATAATGCACTTTTTAGTAATCTCTCTCGAGAAGAATTCAAGTTCCTCTTAAATACTAATGACTGTTTTTTCTATCAATGTAAAGAACAAAAACGAAGTTTTTATGAGAATAAATTAAATGGAAAAGTTCCATTTGTATTAGATGTACATATGCAATTCTTCATTTTACGGGAGCTTTTCCGAGGGCGGAAGTCTAAAGCTGACTTTATGGTTCAATTCAAGAAAACCATCACCTATAAATTACATCTTTTTAGTAATAATATCTATCCAGAGCATCTTTCAGATGAGAGAAACCCGCAATTTAAAGATGCAAAAGCCAAGTTAGCTGTCATTGATAAACAACTTTACTTGCAATTGAATCGACTTTTGAACCTCTTTAGTAAAAAAACATCAAAAACTATAGAAGGGAAATTCCAACAACTTGAAACCTCCTTAGATGAAGAACCACAACTTATTTGGGAAGAGCCTATTGAAACAGCTCCTTTTCTGCCTTTAATTGAAAAAAAATCTGATAGCAAATATTACCTTACAGGATTAGGTGATGCTTTACTAGTATCCATTACAAATTATCCTGGAATAGAAACCAATTTACCTGATTTTTTACTATCTTTATCAAATACACTCTACTTGAAAAAAATCCCAAGCGCCAAATTCTCAATCGAAGAGATTCTACAATTCTATCGCATTTTAACAGGTGGTTCTAATAGAGAATTACCTGCTATAGTAAAGGATCTTTTACAAGATAGTGAAAAGACCTCAGCAGAGCTATGTGTTGAGTTTGATCAGTTAATACAGAACGAGTTTGGTTATATACTTGACAGTTATACAAGTGTTGCTTCAATCCAGTTGCTAGGAGCTTTTAAAGACTACATGGATACAAAAGCACTCCTTTTCTTTCAGAGATTAAAAGAACATAATAGAGTAAAGAAACAATCGTGGGAAGAGAAACGAAAAGAAGCTATCTTAAATAACGCAAAATATGAATTACTCGCAACTGAGCTTGTAAGCAAGAAATATGGAATAGACAAAAAACAAGCGGAAAAAGAGCTAGAATTACTTGCTAAAGAAGAATCACTTGAATGTACCAAGATAACGGATTGTCATGGTAAAATCAAAATAAAATATGGCACTCCAGAATTATTGGCAAAAAACTCCCACCTTAAGAAGAATTGTGGTGTTTGTCTTTTCCATCAGAAACGATTTAATAGTTGCCCATTGTTACATTTAGTCCATGTTTTTAATCCAAGTTCTTTTCCCAGTGGGTATGAAGACTATATCCGATTTCCAATTAATGAGCTAGCAACATCCTGTGAAGAGATAGTAGAACAAGAAGAACTAGTAAAAAATGAACAAGAAATTCGATTTAGTATCAATTATGAAATTTTAACACAAAGAATGAAAAAGCTATCCGTTGACTTTCTATTGGCAGAAACGAACAAAATATCTTTCAGATGCATTTCTTGTCAAGAAGAAATAATGGAGTTTGGTTCGGGAGAACATTTATATTTCCCACACAAACGAATCATCTGCCCTAATTGTGCTACTGGTTATTTTAAAAAAAATGACGAAACAGTCATCGTGCAATTGGACCATAGAAATATACTTCGAATGAAATATTATGCTATGGTAGGTTCAATACCCCCTATATTAATGGAAAAAAATCCTACTGCTAGTTTTGTTATTTATGATAATGAACTTGTGGATATAGCTATTGAAGAAGGTAATAAAATATCATTGATAATTAGCGGTCAAACTATTCCATTAGAAAAGGTTCAGTATCTGTTTTTTGCGGGGCAAGATTACCAAGAGTTGGAGGCGTTTTTACGAAAGCTTTCAAAATACGAACCCGAAAAATATCAATTTGCAATTGATAGAGCAAATGTACAAACAAAGGAAAATAAGCAAGAAGAACAATCTGAGATACGAGATTTTTCATCGGTACAATATCAAGTACTTCATAGTTTCATAACATATTTATCTAAAACCAATTTGATCAACTCTTCATTTCTGAAAGCAAGACATTTGTCAAATATTGGCGGTATTTTATACTTAAGGAAACTAGCTGATCAAAATCGCTTTTCTGATAAAATAAGCAAATTTCTCTACGAGATGATTG
>JAEORM010000317.1 GCA_016840905.1 Candidatus Gerdarchaeota archaeon
CGACAAAAATTTTTTCTTATTAATAGAATCCATACTCATTATATTTAGTTTTTTATCCAAGAAGCTTTAAAAGAACTGAAATCAACTATTGTATATTATTATGAGGGATAGTTATGACTAAATGCTATATTCACTCAGATAAAAATTCTGTTAGGATCTGCTCTGAGTGTGGCAAATCCATTTGTCGTGAATGTGTCTTTCAAGAAGTTGTTGCTTCGCGTGTTGTGGGTTACAGCTATCGCTATGGCAGCGAAGTTGAACATGATTATGACTTCTATTGTCCAAATTGTTTCATCCCTTTTGCTAAAGATAAAGGCTATGACCAAAGCTCCAGAGGAGTTTATTTCCGATTCAAGAAATCCCCGAGTCTTATAGGTTTGATTATCATGTGGGGATTTTTAATCATGAGTTTTGTCATTAACATTTTCTTTCCTATTGGATACATCTTGCTAATTGGCACAATCATAGCAATGATTGCATTGAAAGTTACTGCAACTAAAAACTACAATAAATATCTTCGAGCAATGGCAATACTTCATCCCCAAGCTGTTGAACAACCTCTTAAAAAGAAGGGTAAAGAAGAGGGTAATTTCTGTCCCAGTTGTGGATCAAATAATCCAGCTGGCAGTAAATATTGCAACGAATGCGGACAAGCATTATAGGAGCAGTGATTAAAAAATGAAAGTTAATAAAATAAAAATTGGATTGATCCTCTTAACAGTTATTTCTTTAATTGCTTATACCTCCTGTTTTGTACTTTTAACAAATGGTAAAACTGTTTCAGATACAATTACTTTGGATCCTTTGGAAGAGCATGCTGTAAGCTTCAAATTACATGATGACGATACCCTTTATCTTTCAGGAACGGTTACCAGTGGAAGTATAGATATTTACATTTTTGATTCAGAAAATTATCCTGATCCCTATTATTATGAAGAAACTTGGTATGATTTAACATCAACATTTACTCGAGAATTTGATCCAACTTGGACTGATACTTTCTATGTGGTATTATACAATCCAAGCACAACAAATACAGCTAACGTGCAATTTACTTTTGAACATGAAACAGAATACATGATAAATCTAATTATTAATATCAGCATCACTGGTGCTTTACTTGGAGCAATTATTGGTACTAATTTTGTTGGGAAGAAATAATTTCCCACAATCTTTTTTCTATAATAATTAATAAACTTTCAAAGTTATTTCATCACGAAAATTAATTTTAAAATAAAGAAAAAATTCTCAGAAAAACTGAGAATTTATTTTTGGACAAATTTACTGATTTCTTTATAACGCATTTCAAACCAAGTTTTACCACGCAATCGGCGTCGAAACCAATCTGGCATAATCCAACCGATATAAAGAAGTACATATGATACTAGGAAGGTCATTTTTCTAATGAGCCAAAAGATAACAGTAACTGTTTGGTTCTCAATTAGAATTTCAGCAGAAATAATTAACCCTGCTAAAAGATAAATAACTAGGCCCCAAGCAATCATTTGTAAACCTCGTTTGCGCAATAGCTTATCGGTTCTATTAGAAAGCACAAATGCTCGACCAAAAATACGTGCATTGATATATACTTGAAGGAAGATTATGAAGATTGAGGGAACTAAAATTGAGATATTATATAATTCAGTAGTAACATAAGATATTTCAAGATAGTACCAAGCATCTGGATTAGTTTGAACAGTAATACCGAGAGTACCAAATAATAAAGTGATGAAGATAAATCCAAGAATTGCTGATGAAATCATCAATGTTAAGGATTTAGCTATATCATTATCTCTGATAATATGTCTGCAAGAGAAGATGTAAATTAATAATAACGCAATAATTGGTGAAACAGTTGCAATTGCAAGAAAGATTTCCGAAATTATTAATTCTGAAGTAAAAGCTTGCAAAGTATAGGCTACAGCACCAATAATTGCCCCAACAGCAGTAAAAAGATACGAAGTAGTTAGGATAATAGTGCCAGCTGTTTTTTTACGCAAAAAATTGTTGAAAAGGGCAACTGTAAGACCAATAGAAATTATAGTTGTAATCCAAGAAAGGATAATGTATGCCCAAGTTGTCGGTGAGACCATCTTAAACTTCCTCCTTTAACTGATCAAAGAACCATTTGAAAGCTTCAAAGATATTCTCGCCAGTCTTAGCAGATGTTTCATAACAAGCCCATTTATATGGTAATTCCAATAATCCAAAATCCTTGATAAAACGACTGCGTTCCATACCGTTTTCAAGATCACTTTTATGAAGAAGAATTAAGACAACAACTTCTTTTTGAATTTGAGCTTCAATGATATTTTGGAAGGTTTCCTTAGCTTCTTCAAATTTTATAAAATCAGACTTATCAACAACAAAAACAACACCATCTGATTTCTCATTAACCTCCGGCCACAATACTCGAAAATCATCCTGACCACCGAGGTCAAAGATATTGAATTCGAGTTTTTCTAGTTGAATTGTCTCACCTCTGTTTATACCCATTGTTGGTTGGGTTTCAACAAATCTACCTGTTTCTAAGTATTTTACAATAGTTGTTTTTCCAGCGTTTGCTAAACCACAAATTGTGATATCGTCTTCTCTGAGTTTTCTTTTGAATAAGTTTCGTAGAAATGACAATTTTTAATCTCCTAAGTTATTTCCACAAATCGTCTTCTAATCCGTTTGTGCAATCTTCTTCTTCTGGTTTTTCCTCAGCAAAATCAATATCTATAGTTGCTACCGAGCTTATTTTTATTTTAATATGACCTGAATCAAATCCTTTGTAGAGGTTTGGCATTATTTCCTCTACTATGTCAGTCTTTAGTAATTTCTTTGAATCAAGTTCTTTCACTATAAATGAAAAGATTTTACGAATACCATCAATGTTATATTTCATGTGATTGTAAACTGCTACAATTGCTGCTATGTTATCACGTGTGCCTTCTTGTGGGACTGAAAATATGTAACTTGAATAGAACAAATCACTTATCGCGGCAGTAGAAAATTCACCTGGTTTTGCTCCCATTGGCATTGCTTTGTAAGTTAATTCATCGAGTAATTCTTTAGGTAAAACATTTGGGTGAGTTTTAACTAGTTCTAATCCCTTATCTCCCATTTGAACTAAACATAAACACACTGGTTTCATTTTTTTCACCTATTTCGATTAATTCTTAATCTTACAGTATTAGGGAGAGGTTTATTTAAATCCCTTATTCTTTAGGCAATTTTTACCTTGATTTTAATCAAAATAAGTGATATAAATTTCCGACATAATATCGTTTTTCTAGCAAAAATCACATTTAGCAGTTTCTATTTGTAAGCTCACTCAATTGGTTCCTCTGGCTCATTTGTAGTTTTATTTTTATTATTCCGTACTTTCTTCTCTTTTTTCTCCACTTCGTCATCTTCTTCTAATCTTTTGATAATCTTTGCCTTAATTATTTCCTCTCGTAAATCTCTTATTTGCTCTCTATGTTCTTTTTTCAAATCTCTATGTTCTTGTAATTTTTCAAGCTCTGCTAAATCTTCTTCTGAGAGGTTTCCTCTTATTTTCCTAAGATATCTTGGCAAGCCTTTCCTTCGTAATTTTCTAAGCTCTCTATTTCGCTCCTTTATTTTTCTGTTATGCTCTTTTCTCATTTCCATTATTGCTTTCTCTTGTCTTAATCCTATTCCGAATAGTAGTAGTGGCATGAATAGTAATGGATATTCCTTTTCATCCATACGTTTCAAAACATATTCTTTAGTGTCTTTTATTTCCCTTAATGTCTTTGTTCTTTTTGCTTTTACAAAGATAAATAATACTAAGCTAACTATAAAGAAAATACTGATATACAAGAACATAATCCTCAATCCCGGTATATCATAGCCCATCTTAGCTGCTATATATTCGAATAGATCAAATAATCCTCCTGCTAAAAACGGACTGATTATTGCTGCTAAGTGGTAGAAAGTATAGAAATAACTTGTATATGTTGCAGCTTTGTTTTTTGGTGCCAAGTTCCACACAACAACAATTGAATTTATTGATAACACTAACCAGCTAAGCCCTAATAACAGAACCAAAAATAGATAAAATGGTGTCTCCCAGCTTACAACCGGAGCATAATAAGTACTTAATGTTAGTACCTCTTTTAGAATATCTATATTTGTTAAGCTTATTATGGTAATTGGTATTAGTGAACCAATAAATCCTATTAAACCCACAATACAAGCATTCAGTGGTCCAATCCTCCTTCCTACCAATCCTGCTGGGAATGCAGCGATTACTGAGAAGCCTACGAATGCTGCCAGAATGTATCCACCAGTTTTTTCATCAAAATCCAGTATTTCATTTACAAATTTAGTAATATATGTTTCAGCAACATTATATCCAGCTGTATAGAAAAATACTCCAAATAATAACAATAATATTCCAGTCCCCTTTTCTTTAAAAATTCCTTTAATAGAAGCTATAAAATTAGCTTTTTCATCTGTTTTCTCAATTTCTATATCTTTCTTCTCTTTTATGTTAAAGAACAGTATTGCCAATGAAATGATAAGAACAATAGATAAAATCCAAAATGCTAAGGCAGTGTTGACATTTATTAAAGATGAAACTACCACTAAACCAATGATACTCCCCAATCCCCCTACGACATTCATTATCCCCGAGCCTTGACTTCGATATTCTTTTGGCATTTGATCTGGCATTAAACTCATTACAGGTGATTTATAGAATGCCATACTA
>JAEORM010000318.1 GCA_016840905.1 Candidatus Gerdarchaeota archaeon
AATCCTGAGAATTTAATTTTATACCAAAGAGCATTACAATGGGTATCAAGAATGTATTCTATTCTTCAAAGTAGTGATTATACTTTAAGCTCATATGAAGTTTCAAGAGATGACATTATTAATTCTACAATTATCATTAAAGCTCAAAATAATACCATCACAGATTCTATAACAGTTACGATACGCATTTGGCGAAGTGAGAGAATAGAAACAGAATTTGTCTACACACCAATAAATGCTTCTTACTTTGAAGGACAAATCGATACAACAAATATCACAAGAGGAACTGTTTATATTGAAGCTGTTGCTCACAAACGAGGATATGGGTATAACCTAACTACTCCTTATTATGTTCAAATCAATCCTCGTGAACCAGGTGATTATCATTTAGCTATCCCATACATCATTACTTATGTGTTAACAGTTATCATAGGCATAGGAGCAATGACTTTATTATTTATTCGAGTTCTAAAAGCACCTAAAACAACTGAAGAATCAGAAACAACTTCGACAAAAGGTAAAAAAATTGAAGAAGTTGAAGAAGAATTGGAAGATGTTGAGGAAGAAATAGATTTAGATGAATATGAAACTGAAGAAGATACAGAGCCAACAGAAGAGGAATAAAAACTCTCCTGTTTTAATTTTTGTACTTCTTTTATTATCTTTTTTAGTTTTCTCATTCTTTGCGCTAGACTATAGATTTTTAAATTTTACAAAATACTATTCTAACGTGACAAAAGATGAGTCAACAAGATAAGGGTATGATAGCACAGCTCAAATCAGAAGCTGAAGCGAATTATAGTGCAAGCAGATGGGAAGATTCAGCAAAAACTTATGAGCATCTAGTAGGTCTTGCACAAAATAATAATGACTTTGAGCAAGCTATAGATTTTGCTATTGCAGCAATTCGTTCATGGAATAAGATGCCTGATATGATTCATAGAATAAACAGATTGTATCAAGCAATTGGATTAATAGGTTTAAGAAAAGCTGCTATAGGGTTTGAGGAAATCGCTATTAAAGAAGAAGAAGAAAAAAATCTCAAGAATGCTGCAAATAATTTTGAGGAAGCGGGAAATGGCTATGGTTTAATTCAAAGCTATGATAGAGCTAAACAATGTTACCAAAGTTCAGTTGATATTTTACAACAAATAGTCAAAGAATCAACAAAAAAAGATGATTTTGAATCATCAATTTATAATTTGGATAGAATATGTAATCTCTATATAAAATTAGCCACTCTTTTAAGTAGAGTATTAATTGAACGAAAGGATCTTGACAAAGATCTTAGGCAAGGAATAATTGCAGAGAAAAATAGTTTTGAAGAAAAAGTAATTGAAACTAAAAGGGAAAAAGCTAATTTACATGAAAAATTAGCTCAGCACTATCTTGATATGAAAAATGCTGATTTTCATCCGATAGTAGAAAAAGAGTATATGAATGCAATAAAAATATTCGAGTCTATTGGAGATAATTCAAATATCGCTAAATTACAAGCAAAAATTGAGAAAATCCCTAAATGAAACTCTAATTTACTTTATAATTCGTCAAATATCTCTTCTTCATTTAATTTTTCGTTCTCTTCCATAAGTAATTTAATGAATTTCTTCAAATCAGAGGAAAAACTGGAAATAAGTTTTTCAGATAGTGTATCCTTCAAAGGACAATCACTATCACATATTGCTTTATTAGCATCCATATCAAATATTATTGGATAAAATTTGCATCCTTGAGGACGATTTGAATAAATTTTACATTTATTATTTTCTAAAAAATAACAGCAACCATTAACATTTTTTAATTTGTAGAAACCATCGGAATCTAAAATACAAAAATCATTTAGTGAAAAGCCTAGTGCTTGAATTCTAGTAATATCCTCTCGAGATAATATCATATCTGTATCTCGGCAACAATTAGCACAAGTAAAATTTGAACAGATACCACCAAGACTAATAGATTTCAATAGAAGCACCATCTTATAGATAATTTTTAAGAAAAATAATATATTGATATATGTTTTCTTATGATTAGGAAAAAAAGAACAAATTAGGTGAATGTATTGGTTCTACCAAAATTAATACCTTTAAAATTAAGCACTGCAAATCCTGGTTTTATTCCTGAATATAAATTCAGGATAGAATTAGCTCAAAAAACTGGGACGAATGGCCCAAGAGATCTTTATTCCGCATACACTGTAGATTTCTTTGAAAAATACGCTGCTTCATTTGCAAAAACAATTGAACAGGATATTTTAATCGGGTATGATGGAAGTAGAGTTCATGAATCAATTTCAATAAGTGCAAGGGAATATCTTCGAAGATGTGGAATCTCGATAAAGGAGTTAGATGGACCTGTTACGGTTCCAGAATTTATGTTTTCTTGTTATAAACTAGGTTTACCTGGGTGCTTTTTTGGTAGAAGTCACAGCCCTCAACAATATATTGGATTAAAATTAGTTATCAATGGTCAAAATGCTTTGGATCTTTTAAGTAAAGCAAAAGTGACTTTAGATTATCCTAGAAATATTGATCCGAGTAAAATTTACGGATTCTTACCAAGAACATTAGCACCAGAAATTGAAAGAAATATTAGAGAAGATAGAATGGTGCATCCAAAGGATATTGGGCAGACTGAAAAAATATCCACTAAAGATATGAGGGAAGAATTCTTCACCTCTCTAAAAAAAGTTACACCGTTGAATAAGATTGAAGGAGAATTCATAGTTGATTGTAGACATAGTATGGCTGGAGAGGTGTGGGAATTAATAAAATCAGAGATAAATGCCGATATCATTTTACATAATAATAAATTAAATCCTATAGCACCAGATAGAGATCCCCGAGAGATTTGGAATACTTTAATTGATAAATATGCTAATCAACCAAAAGCTGTTTTTGATCATGATGCCGATGCTGATCGAACCTTTTTAGTAAAGAGACCTGGGAAAGGTAGAGCAACAATAGTTGATAATCAAGAAGAATCCTTTACCACAGGTTTAATAGCAGAAGCAAAAATGAGAAAACCAAATGCTTACATATTAGTTCAAGAAAGGGTATCTCTAATTATGCTAACAGCATTAGAGAAATTTACTGATACTGTTTATACTACCGCTCAAGGTGAACCAGCATTCTTTTTGGGGGTAACAGAATTACTAAGGAAAAATCCTGATTTTGAGAGAATTTCAGGTGCTGATTATACAAACATCTTTTTCAATAAGAGTCATCCAATTTGTATGAAATCACCATATCAACAAGCATTATGGTTAATGTACTGGTTCACAAATAATGAGAGTTTACCAACATTTCCAGAAGTAAGTGTCGCAAAAACAGAGATAGATATGATTGATTTATCGTATCCTGAAAGATTGGAAAAGGTTCTCAAAGCAAGTAAAGAAATAATCAATTATTTCCAAGAAAAATATGAGATACTCTATCAAGCAACATTAGACGGTCAGAATTTTCTAATGAAAGATCCACAAGAAAATCTACTTATAATAAGTATTCGACCTAGTGGTACGGGAAGATATACAAAAGTGTATTCTGAAATAGGATTAGGCAAATCACCTAAAGAAGAACGATTAAAAATAGCCAACCAAGTTAATGCTGAGATAGAAAAAATAATCACAAAATAAAATGAAAAAACGCACCACCAAGAATGTGGTGCTATGATTTTGATTTGATTTGTATTAGTATACTAGATATAGATCAATTATTTCCTTGAATCAGCTGTTGCTGCAAGATAAATCATGTAACCTATAACTAATATGCCAATAAAGCCAATGACGCTTCCAAGTACTATTAGTAGAATAGCCCACCATAACATAATTAACACCAAATAGTATAATATGGTATAATGTAGTTCGAAAGCAGTTATTAAGTTTTTAGTATTCATCATCAAGATTGAAATTTTCACTTATAAAAAAGGAATTTACTACAAAAAAATATTCAACGAATAACTAACTACTTGAAAAACTTGCTACGATATTTAACGCAAAATTAAAAAACACAAAAAGAAATGGTGACAACTAATAGGCCCGTAGTATAGCTAGGATAAAACGCTCGGCTTCGGAAGAGCTTTCATGCGAATCTCTGAGGATACCGAGAGACCGGCGGTTCGAATCCGTCCGGGCCTGCCAATTGTTATTTCTTATATAATTGAACCTAAAGCTTCTTCACAAGCCTAATTTTCATCTTTTTATATTTGCATTAATAATGCACTTTAAAAGATTGTAATATGAATAGATTGGATTAACATAAAAAATCATAAAATTAAGGTCCAAGTATTTATGACAGAACAATCATTTTGTATGGAATGTGGTAATCCTTTAGAAAGTGGTACCGCTTTTTGCAATAAATGTGGCACAAAAATAGGTTCTTTTCAAAATCAAACAAATACCAGTGTTATAGAAGAAAAACCAACATTTGCATCTGATTATTCAATGCCCCAACAACCAGATAATTCATCAATTTATGGATATGACAATTCTGATGTTTTTGCCACACCAACAATAGTAGGTGATCAAACACAAGCTCCTAAAAAAATTAAGAATCCTGTTGCTTTAGCTGCAGTTATTGTGGATGCTTTTGCTATGGTCTTTTTTGCTATTGGTAGTAATGCAATAGGCTATTGGTTAGCTATAGGATTTGGTATTACTGGTATAGTAGTAGCAATAATATCGTTATTCTTTAAAAAAGATAGACCATTATCAATTATAGGCATAATACTAGGAGTAGTAGTAATAGTCGCTTGGACATCAATAGTCTACGGATGGCCTTTCTAAAAAAATTGGCGGATGTGAGGAGATTTATTCGAAAATCTTTATGATTTTCTTTGAACTCCCGAACCTCCTGGTCCGGAGCCAGATGCTCTGTCCAAGCTGAGCTACACATCCAGTTCGATAATTTCTACTGTTCCAAAATAAAACTTTCTAAAAAGAAGCATAAAAAGAATCAAAAAATACTAAAAATCGCTATTATTATAAGTGAATTGTAGTAAATTTTAAATGCAAATCTGAAGGTCAGACCAGATAGTAATAATTGAAGCTACAAAGGAGTAAGCAAACAGTGTCTAAATTAATTCCCAGACCAAAATCTGAATTCATTCAAGTAGAATGCCCCGATTGCAATAAGGTACAGAGAATCTTTAATTATGCTGCTACAGAAGTTAGATGTTTAGTATGCAATTGTGTTCTAGCCAAACCTGCTGGTGGAAAATGTAAGATTCTTGGCAAAGTTGTCGAACCAGAGAAGAAGGAATAAGTTAAATAATTAACTTATTTTTATCATTTCTTATTGATTAATTTATTTTTAGAAATCTACCTACAGATCAGGGAGTTCTACCCTATCTGCAGCATTTTTCATAATCAAAGCTTTAGCGTACATTAGTGGAAGTTTCACAATATCTTCTTTTTTGTACGGACCAAGTGATTTAGATGATTTATCTTTAGCTGAAACATCAACTATCTCTGGAATATCCTCTAAAATCCTAACAGTCATAAAATCTATTTCATTAGCTATTGTTGCTTTACTTTTATCGATTATCCCATCACTGGAAATTTCTATATTTGATTCACCAAAAATGCTTCGCTTATTATGTTGATCAAATATTCTTTCTAAACTAACAACCAAATCAAGCTCTTCTGCTGCTAAACCTTTCTTATTCAAATTACCATCTAAAATTGCATGAATAATCTTATGAGTTCTTAGTTTGGTAACATCTCGCAACACTTTATTTAATCGCTCAATACGTTCTGATATAATTTTAATTGAAACTTTATCATCAATTTTGTTAGTTTCAAGTTCTTTCTCGAGTGAGGTTATTCGTTGTCTAATTGTTGAGTACATAGCAGCATTTACTTCTAACAATTCTATGGTTCTTCGTTCATTTTTCCAAAGTTGTATAATTTGCTTGTATTGATTATCTTTGACCATTAATCTAACCTCGTCCAATCACACTACACATATAATGAATTGTTCAGCCATCATTTATTTGATAGTGAAACACATTTAAGGAAGTTGGTATTACCAATTTAGCTTCTTAAATGAATAAAGAAAGGAGGAAATTTGAAATAATTACCTAAATTATCAACTGCTAGGTTTCAATTCTAGGAGCTAGATAATAAGTTAATTTTCCTCCTGCAACAATTGGGAATTCCAATTGAATAGGCATACTAGCTGAAAAAGCTAACATAACTAATTCACTTGCTTTGATAGCTTTAGTCATTTCAGAGAGATAGCTTAGAGAGTACATTGCACTGGATTCTTCACGAACATTAAATTCGGCAATAACATCGCTATCCTTTTCTATTGAGACCTTAACATCTTTAGTTTCGCTTGAAGCTGAAAGGGTTACACCATTATCATCAGCAACAATACGGATATGATCACCAATGATTTCAGCATCTTTAACAGCTTGTTGTAAAGCATCAGCTGTAAGTTTGATTTTTACTTTACTGTCAATATTTGGAGCAGGATATTCACTTTCACCTAAATCAAGTAAACTGATACCAAAACTTCGAACATTCTGTCCTTGAAAAGTCATGACTAATTTTGAAGTACCTTCTAGCTCCATTGTAAGTGCATCAGTGGTACTTGCACGTCTCATTATTTGTGTCATTTCATCAAGATTAACACCTAAACGAGTTACTTCAGAACAAACATATTCATCAAAGGCATCTGCAGGTAAAAAGAAATCTACCATTGCAACTCTGCTTGGGTCCATTGCTCGTAATTCTATTCCTCTTTCTGATGCAATGAAATTTGCTTCATCGAGTAGAGTAAGAGATTCAATAATATTTTTCCAAATTTTTGCATCAGGCAAAACCATTTTGAGAGCCATTAATTTTCCTCCTTTCTGTATCCTCATGTTTTTTTCTTAATAAATATCCAATATTTTAATTTTTAACTTCTTTGTCTTTTATGTCGTTATCATCTTTCCTATCTAATCTATATTAAAAATTTCGGATACTATTTAGTATTGAAAATATAATAAAGATTGACTACATCACATGAAAATAGTATTTTTTTTAATAATAAAAACTTACTTTTCATAGATTACTCCTAAAAGAAGCTTGTCTGAGAGTACTTTGGTAATTTTGACATCAACAATTTCACCAATTTTATCTCGAGAATTAGGCACTGCGACCATTGGTCCACCACTCAGGATATTTGCAATGGTACCTGTATCATCACGATAATTTATTTCACTTATAATTACCTTCAGAATCTCACCAATAAAATCTCTTTTTTTAGAGAGATTGACTTCATTAGCAGCATCTGAAATAATTTGACTGATAGGATTTTTTACTGCTGCTTCTGGTTCTTTAAAATCACCAAAAGCTGAGAGTGGTAGAGGTCTAAACCGGTAGATAGTAACCTTTTCAATAAATGGTTTAATTTTATGAATTAAGTCAGCTGTTTCCATAGCAGTTTGTTTGGTTTGACCTGGTAAACTGTGGATGAAATACACATGAGCTTTTAGCCCATATTTGAAAGCAATTTTTACAGCACGTAAAGTATCATTAGGATTACTAGGTCTGCCTAATAATCTAGCATGCTCTGAACTACCCGTTTCACAACCGATGCTAAAAGAGGAATTAGGTAAGTATTTTGAAATTATTTTTGCTGCATCCTCGGTAAATAATGAAGCTTTAATATTTTCTATTTCTAACCAAGCTTTTCCTAGTGATATTTGAGTAAGTGAACTAAGTTTGCCTAATAATTCTTCTATTTGGATTAAATTAGCAGAAGGAGCTATGGGACTGATTAATGCTTTTGGATAAATTAATGCATCTCGTTCATAATCTAAGAAATCAGGAGCACTTAGGACAATACGTTTAACACCTAAGTTCAATAATTCTCTAACTTCATTAACAATAGAATCAATAGATCTACTTCTTGAAGGGCCAAATAAACTGGGAACACTACAAAATCCACATCCTAAAGGTATTGATGATGGGCAATTTGCTCTTTCTTCAATGCTATTGCTATCGCAAGAACCACACTCGGAACATTGTCTACCATCTGGTAATTTTAACCGTGTACCCCCAAAATTAGAACAACCTCGAACACATTCAACATATACTTTAGCAAAAAAATAATGTTGGTAGTCTGAAATCTTCTTTGTTGAAGCTTGAAAGGTTCTAAATTCATCTCGAGTAGAATACCTCCTAAAAGGATTGATTTTAGGTTTCTTATCTTTATCAATATAACCAATGCCAGTAATATTTTCAATAGCACTAAAACTACCAGAGGAAAGAAAATCACTATCAATTAATTCTTGAAGGGTAAATTCTCCTTCTCCTATTACAATCATATCAGCTGTAGTATTAACTAAGGCATGTTCTAATTCTGATGTAACAGGTCCTCCAACAACAACCTTACCTGGAAATTTCTTCCTCCAAAGGGAGATAACCTTTCTAATAGCAGTTTTATCCATTGTCATACCGCTTACAAACAATGCTGAATAATACTGCTGGAAACCATTTTCTAAGACATCTTCAGCAAGTAGGATTTGAGATAATATTCCATTCTTTTCCAATATACCACAGACGCTTCTTACACCACAGCCTATAGCATCTCGAGTAAATTGTCTTCTTCCTTTACCTGCAGCAGTTGCATCAACAACAGCAATAGGACATATACTTTTCATAGTCAATTACTCTCGAGATACTAGAACTCTAGTATATTAGTTTATTTAAAATTAATCAAGTTAAATAATAATAACAATAGAAATAAAATTTGACAAAAACAATTAAATATATCTAAAATTTCAAATTCAAGTATTACAAAGGTATTAGTAGAAAATTGAATTAAAAGGAAAATACACATTGTTTTATAAATAGTATAAACTTAGATTTCAATGTAAGAATTAGATTTAAATGTTAATCCTTTGGAAACAATGGTAAAGACGAAGTAAAAGGACGGAAAAACTGAAATGTTAAATAACGGAGTATTTCTTTTACCAGGAGATAATATTTGTGTAATAGAAGAAGCATTACCTGGTGAAGGAACTTTCGTAGAAGACGGAATGGTTCTAGCAACAGTTACAGGAACAGTGTTTAATGATAAAAGGAAAAGAACAGTAAGTATCTTTCCAAGAGTGAGAAAACCTCTTGTACCAAGGAAAGGCGATATAGTTATTGGTCAAGCAGATTCAGTAAATAAACACATGGCTTCTGTAGCAGTTAAATACATAAATGGACAATCCGTTGAGCCAACATATTCAGCAATTATGCACATATCTCAAGCAACCAAAGCTTATTTGGACTCAATGTTCGATGCAATAAAGGAAGGAGATATAGTTAAAGGTAAAATTGTTGATGCCCATACCATACCTATACAATTTACCACAATTTATAATGATCTAGGAGTGATTTATGCACTTTGTAGTATTTGTGGTGAAAATCTACGATATTTAAGAAGAGGTATGCTCAAATGTGATAATTGCAATAATGTTGAACCACGAAAAGTGGCTGAAGATTTTGGAAGAGCTAAATTATAATTAAAAAATCAAACAATAGAGGAACTAAAGTTGGCTCGTTGGTCTGCAAAAGAAATTGTTTTGAATATTGCTTCATCAAAGGAAGCAATAATCTTACTAGAAGCAATTCAAAAACAAATTAAAATTGTAGATATTTTTGCTGACTATTATCCTGGAAAAGTTACTATACGATTTGAAGGGACAAAAGAAAATTTACAAGTTGCAATAGAAACAACAAAACAGATACATAAATACGTAAATGAAATGCTAAATCCTGATGGTGAAGGATATTATAGCTTTGATTTGCCATTCTTAACTAAAGTAATTGGAAAATCTGTCCCGCTAAAAACACTCCTCCGTATTTTAAATCTTCAAAATTATGAAGCAATAAGAGAAGATGACAAAATACATGCTAAATGTGATTTTAACACATTAAGTGAAATTATAAATAAGCTTGATGAAACACTAAATAATATGCCTTATGAAGTAAGTACTAGCAGCTTACGAGATGTACTAGCAACAATAATGATAATCAATAAAATAGATATAGAAACTGCACTTGCAGAAGCAAAGAAAAAGAAAATCATATCAAATGATGATCTTGATAGATTAATATTAACGATAGAACCTGAACAAGCGCTTGAAAAATGCATTAAGATAACAAAATAATCGAAAGAAATAAAGGATAAACAGAAATGTTGAGCAAATGTTCAGCTAATTGAGTAAGAAATGAAGGAATAATAAACTAACCGGTGAGCAAGAAAATGCAAATAAAAATCTTGAACTATGATGAAGACAATGAAATCACCTTAGAAGTAAATGGAGAAGGTCACACATTTACAAATGTTTTAAGAGAATTCTTGAGCGATGTAAAAGATGTAGACTCAGCAGGTTACTATAAGGAACATCCATTTGATGAAATATCAAAGATTGTTATCAAAGCTGCACCAAAAAGAAAAATCGACAAAGCTTTTAGAACTGCCTGTAAAGATCTAACAAAAGCAGCAGATGATTTCTATAAATTATTAGAGAAAGCAGTTTAATAGATTAAACTAAATTGCTTTTCACTTTTAC
>JAEORM010000319.1 GCA_016840905.1 Candidatus Gerdarchaeota archaeon
ATCATGTTGCAAGGCAAGTTGATTTTGGTTTTTCGGAATTTTTATCGCGCTCTTGTGGGCGTTTTGCATTTCCAATTTTTATATTCCTATTGGTTTATAATTTAATTCGTGTTAAAGACAAAAATCTTTTGTATAAAAAATATACGTTTAGACTTTTGTTTACAGGAATTCTTACCCTTATTATTGATTTTTTTGTTGTAGGTAAGTTTCAAACTAATATTATGTTTAGTTTATTTTTGATTGTTGCTTTTGTTTATTTGTTTGAGAAAATAAAAACATTTGATATGAGTGATTTTGCAAAGAATTATATGATATTAGTAGTATTAGGATTATTTGCTGAAATAAGTTTTTTTGTTGAGTATACATTTACAGGATTTTTTTATGGGGTGTTTTTTTATTTGGCATTAAAAAATAGAGGATCTGTGAGTTTGTTTTATTTTGGATTATTGTTAATTTCTTCTGTCTTTGTAAATTTTTATTCATTAGTTTCTGTTATAGTTACATTAATTACAACGATGCTTTTATATTTATTAAAAAATTGTTTAATAGCCAAGACGAGAATTATAAAAAAATGGTGGATATTTTATTTATATTATCCATTACATAGAGCTTTAATAACGTTATTCCTCTAGTAAAGTTAATAGTTTATAAAAGCAAATTATATTCAAACTAATTCTTGACTTGTAGGGATAAAAATCTATTATTTTATAGATAAAGCTTACGTATTTTTAGGCTTAATTTTAAAATAAAATTGTTCTTTGATGTTAAAGATTATTCCATTAATTATATTGTTTGCTGTTACTTCTTGTAGCTCCGGGATGAAAGATGACGTTAAGACGCGTTCAAAAGTTGTTGATAGTAAGGCTCGATTAACAAGAGAACAATTTGAAGATGGTTTAATCCGTGATAAAGAAAAAGAAGAAGCAAAAGAAATCTTGGCAGAGCGTGATAAGTCTGTAATTCCTCCGATGTCAAAATTATTAGTTGCTCCTCCACCTCCACCAATGGGAAGTGGTAAGTTGATTTCCTTTTCAGTTACTGAAGATGTTTCATTGAAGGATGTTTTGATTGAGTTAGGTAGGGTTGCTGATTTAGATATAGAGGTTGATCCTAATATAACAGGTGGTATTATTTTAAAAGTTAAAGACAAGCCGTTAAAGACAGTTGTTGAAAGAATTTGTGCTTTAGGTAATTTGAGATATTCTTTTCAAGATGGAATTATTAAATTTGAACAAGATAAGCCTTATTCTAAAAATTATACAGTAGATTTTTTAATTGATGGTGAACTATGGACCGCAATAAATACTTCCATAACTTCAATTTTGACCAATTTAGGAGATGGTACTGAAAAGATTAATATAAATAAACCTGCCGGTGTCATAACAGTTTATGCTAATAGTGTTGTTCAGAAATCAATTTCTGAATATATAGAAGATGTTAGACGAAATGCTTCGGCTCAAGTTTTGTTAGAAGCAAAGATTATTGAAGTTACTTTAGAGGAAGATTATAGTACCGGTATTGATTGGGCATGGACTGAGGATAATACGACGGATCCGGATGATTCTGTTGATATAGATGATACAAGTGGTTTAGCTATTACAACGATAAGTAAAAATCTTCTTGGTGGTAGTTTGACTGTTGCTATTTCAGCTCTTGAGACTTTTGGTACAACAAGAACTCTTTCAAGTCCTAGAATTTTATCAATGAATAATCAAGCTGCCACTTTAAAATTTGTAAACAGTATTATTTATTTTGAGCTTGATATAGAAGAAGAAGATGAAACCAATTCTTCCGGAGAGACAATTGGAACTACTGTAACATATAATTCTGAACAAAAAGAAGCTGAAGAAGGTGTTACTCTTTTAATGACTCCGTCGATTGATTTGAGTAGAAATGAAATCACATTAAAAATTGAACCTACTTTAGCTGTTCAAACTGGTACTGTTTCGGATCCTGCTGTTCAATTGCAATTGGAAAGTATTGAAGGCGTTGAGGGTGAGGATATTCAAAATCTTGTTCCATTAATTCAAACGAGAACACTAAAAACTTCTTTGAAAATTAATTCCGGTGATGCGATGGTTATTGGCGGTTTAATGAATGAAACTGTTGATAATGAAGAAGCTGGAGTTCCATTTTTGTCTCGTATGCCAGTTTTAGGACATTTGTTTAAGAAAGTTACTGAAGATACAAAGATTGTTGAAACAGTTATATTCATTAGGGCAACAATTATAGATAGTAAAGAGAATGGAGTTGATAAATATGATAAAGAATTTCACGATACTTATAGCACTACCAAGAGAACAATATTTTAATTCAAGATGATTTCAATTTTAAAATATATTTTACTCACTGCTTTTCGAGATAAGTTGTTTATTGGTTTACTGATAATTTTATTAGGTGCTTTTGGTATATCATCATTTCTTGGGTCTACTGCGTTAGTGGAAAAAACTGAGATGGTACTTATTTATTCTGCTGCATCGATGAGGGTGATTTCTATTATTGGCATAATTCTTTTTGTATGTTTCTTTATCAAAAGATCATTTGAAAATAAAGAGATTCAATTTATTCTTGCAAAATCTATATCTAGAGATTCATTTATTCTTTCATATTTGATTGGTTTTACAATTGTTGCATTAATAATTATATTGTTTCCATCTTTGTTGATGTTGTTTTTTACAAAAACATCGATTGTTGATGTGATGTTTTGGACTATGAGTTTGTTATTAGAGATGTCCCTTGTTATAACTTTTGCACTTGTTGTTTCGTTAATATTAAGTAGTGTGGTATCTGCAGTACTTTCTACATTCGGATTTTATTTAGTTTCTAGAATGATGGGTTTATTTGTTTATACAGTAAATATTCCAAAGTCAATGAATGAAGTTGTTGGTTCATTTGGTAATTTTTTAGAAGCGTTGTTAAAATTTATTTCAATAGTTTTTCCGAGACTTGATTTATTTACTAAGAGTGAATGGTTGATTTATGGCGTTGGCAATAAAAATGAAATAAATATTATTTTAATTCAGTCAATTATATATATAACTTTAATGTTATTTATTTCATTTTTTGATTTCAGAAGAAAGCAGTTTTGATATGAAGTTTTTAAAACTTACACAAAAAAGACAAGATCTAAAATTTATAAAATATTTTCTCATCATTATTTTTATTTGTCAGAGTATTTTTTGGTATAAAACAGAGACAATTAAGCCTAAATTAGATATAGTTCCAGACTTACCAAGCAAGTATAGCGCTGAAGCACTTTCTTTTGGTGACAAAGAATTTTATTTTCGAACAAAAGCCATGCGGATTCAAAATGCTGGTGATACTTTTGGAAGAGTTACACCTTTAAAAAATTATGATTATGAAAAGCTTTATAATTGGTTCAGTTTCCTTGATTCTATAAATTCAAAATCAAATTATATTCCTTCTTTAGCGAGTTATTATTATTCAAATAGCCAAAATGATTTAGATAATGTGTATATAGTTAAATATTTGGAAGAGCGTTATGATTTAAATCCTTCAGAGAATTGGTGGTGGATGTATCAAGCAATATTTTTGTCTGCATTTAAATTAAAAGATAAGGATTTAGCGTTAAGATTATCATATAAGTTAAGAAATACAAGCGGTGATGAGTCTCCAATTTGGACAAAACAAATGGCTGCGATTATACATGGTAAATTTGGTGAGAATTGTGAAGCGTTACGTGTGATAAATGAAATACTTAATGATTATGAAAATGAAAGAATAAATGTTAAAGACGAAGAAATAAATTTTATGTTATATTTTATAGGTAATAAGATAAAAAATATGAAAAAAGAAGGTTTTGATCCTCGAAATTGTAAAGAGGTGAAAGAGTCAATGGATAAGCTTAAAATGAGGAATGAAGAAGAATATAGAAATCCGACTTTTACTTTTGGGAGATAATTTATTTCAAAGTTAGGATAAATTA
>JAEORM010000320.1 GCA_016840905.1 Candidatus Gerdarchaeota archaeon
AGAAACAGTATTTTTCATCCAGAATTTACGCAAAGCTGCATCTTTATAAGGAAATGTCATAATCGGAGGTGGCCATGATTTAAACATTAAACCTTGACGTTGTTCTGTTTCACTTATAGCAACTAGCGTCGGAAATGCTTGTCCTTTGATACTTAAGATATCCATTATACATTCACAGGTTCATTAACAATTGGTTGTTTTATTTTATCTAATGCATCTTGAAGATTAGATACTTCGGTTTCCAAGGAGTCTAAATTTTGAATATCCTGTCGATCCGACATCAATTTATTTCTAATTGTTCGTATAGCATTAATATCTGTGACAGGTATTAAATCATATCTCATTTTTTCTTTCTTTATTTTTCTTTCTGATTTTTCGACACGCATGCGAGAATTATAAGATTCCGCTAAATCAGCAAGTTTATCATACATTTGAATAAATGAATCATAAAAAACATCACTCTGATTGATAAGCTGTCTGAAATTAATATTTTTCTTTTCTAGATTATCTAGCATTACTTGTAAACCACTTCGAGAATTACGAGCATAATGAGCTGCCTGTAAACGAAGGTGTTTATCACGCTTCCAAGACAACTCAGTTAACATTCTTTTAACCCAGCGTGATAAATGTCCCCCTTGGGCAATAAGCTGTTCATCTGAATTCGCAAATTTTGATAAATCTTCACGATAAATATTCACAAAATTACGAGCTTGGTTTTCAAGTTGACTTTCATCTATTGTAGTACCAAATTGAAAATCTGGTTTGGATTGAGCAGCTCTCAATTCATTATCAAAAGTATACACACTTGCTTGGAAATCACCAATCGCTTTAATAAAAACCAAATAATTTATTACCCATTGCCGTTCGCCTTTAGATATAGGAATTTGTTGAGCTGCATTATTAATACTTTCCCATTGTCGATTAAGACGTTCTGTCCAGTATTCAGGAGCGTTTTTATATTTTTCATCATTAAGGTGTTGAACAACACCATTATACATTTCATCCCTTTTACCAAGAATGAATTGTCTTAACGCCAATTGTTTTTCCTTTGGATCTGAAGGAACTACTTGTTCAACAACAGGAATTTCCGGTATCTCGGGAATAGGTTCTGAACGCTGAGGCATCACTTGACTTTCTGGTACTAAAGGTTCCGATGGTACACCTAAATCAGATTCCTCTTTTTTATGCTCTTTATTACGTTCTTGAACTCTATGATCAAGCTTGGAAATTATTTTATCCAATTGTTTTTCTAAATTCAGAAATTCACCTGTAGTTTTCTTCGTTTCTTTTTTATGAGTTGGTATTGAAGGACCTTTTCCTGAAGTTAAAGGTTCTTGCTCTTTTATAGCTTTCTCTTGTTCACGAACTTTTTGTTTCTCACTTTCCTCTTTAATTTCTGCATTTAGTTTAGATAACTCAACTCCAGTACTTTTTAACATTGATGTTAAACTATTACGAAAAGCTTCAAAAAAAGATCCTTTAGAATCCAAATATAATTGTTTGGCAATATATAACGAATCTAAAATACCAGGATCACCCGTCAGTATTGCTTCTTCTACATCCCTGAGATTATTATCCACACGAGCTAAAGCACGAAGAAGTCTAAGACGTTCCCATTTACCCTGCTCCGTTTGAAAAGGCGCAACAATATGAGCCCAAGTCCTAGTTAATCTATTGCTAGCTTTTTTACGAAGCACTGCTTGCATGGCAGCTTGTTGCTGTAATTGTTCTATTTGTTTCATCCTTTCAGAAATTCTCTGGTTTCTAGCGGCTGAATAATTATCCTGCATCTCATCAATGTGATGCAATTCCTGGATAATACTGGATAATTCTTTGAGAACGGTATCACCAGTATTAATAACCTGATCTGGTATTGGATCGGTCAATTTATATTTATTAGTTACACCAACTTCAGGAGCAGGGTTTCCGTTCCAACCACGCTTAAGTTCAATTAGAAGACGGATGAGTCTAGATGTACGCTCATTAATCTCATCTTTACTACGAACAATAGCCTCTTGGGTTGGATCCTTCCTTTGAGATCTTTGTCTCGATTTTGCTGCCTTTTCAACCATACCAGTATATTTAAATATTAGGTATGTTAGATATCATACCTATTCTTCTTGAGGTTCCACAACGGAGACAAATTCTAACTAAAACATCGATATTTTTTACTTGTTGTACTCTATTAATTTTTAAATGTTTTCTGCTACGAAACATTGGAGGGTTTCGAGAATGACAAGGAGGAACTCTTATTAATGAATGGAGACTTACTCCATCATCTATAATAAATAAAGCTTCAGAACTATTAGCGTTACAATTGGAACATCTTACACGATTAGCTAAAAGTTTAATCTTTGTAGCTATTTCATTTTTCCATTCCATCCTTTTCCTGTTTTTTTCGTTTTCCTTCCCGCTTTAAAAGTTCCGGTTGGCTTTTAACTGGTTGTAGGATTTTATCCACTAATCCATAATCCACAGCTCCTTGAGCACTAAACCATTTATCCATTTTGGTATCACGTTTAATTTTAGCTTTTGTATGACCAGTGTGACGAGCTAAAATATCAGTAAGATATTCTTGAACTTCTTTGATTTCTTTGGTATTAATTTCAATTTCAGCATTAGAACCACCCATATCATCAATCTGCATCTGATGAATCATTATACGAGATGAAGGCATTGCATAACGCATCCCAGGTGTCCCTGATGCTAACAAAAAAGCTGCTGCACTACAAGCTTCACCAATACATACCGTTTGTACTGGAGCTTTAATTCTATTCATCATATCATAAATAGCAAAGAAACCATGTGTATCACCACCGCCACTATTAATCCAAAGACTTATTTTCTTGTTATTATCCTCTCTATCCAAAAGAAATAGAAGAGATGTTATTTGACTACTAATAACTGAATCGATATCATTATCAATATAAAGCACCCTATCTTTTACTAAACGAGAAGAAACATCATATATTTTTTCGCCATCTTTTGTTTTCTCAAAAAAAATTGGATTTAAATTGCGTGTCTGCATTTATTGACCCCAAATATCTATACAAATTTATTGACTGTGAAATTTTACAGTATAAGTATTATTTACGACGCTCATTTTTTTCAGCACAAAATATACATAAAGTAACTCCAGGTATAGCTTCTAATCTTTTAAAACCAATTGGTTCCCCACAATCTTCGCAATCACCATAATTCTTATTATCAATCAGTTCTATAGCACGATCAAGAGTATGAAGTTTTTCCAGATTATTTTTAGACAATTGATTTTGAACTCTAAGCAAACTAGCTCCTTGTAATTTATCTATAGCATCACCATCAACATCGATTTCAAAATCTGAATTTTGAAGTGTTTTAATGAGTTGTTGCCTATGTTCAATATATTTTTCTCGTAATTTTTTCAATTCTCTGACTTTCATCTTCTGTTCACCTCTACGCAATCTATTTTTAGCGCTCGACCTCCATTAAAAACTATGCCTAGACACACCCCGAAAAAACTTGACACCCTATAAATTAG
>JAEORM010000321.1 GCA_016840905.1 Candidatus Gerdarchaeota archaeon
AATGTTGCCGCTACACCATCCCGGCATAATTAGCTGTTGTGGTTTTGATTTAACTTTCGATTAAAAAGTTTTTTGAAGATTAAGCATATAATCATTTTTCGTTAATTTAATGGAAAATAACAGTTTTTTTCATCAGTTCTCTGGTCTTATTTTTCTAATTCCTCAACTATTTTTCCATTGCTTATAATCTCTGCTATTTTATTGATATCAGGATAAATAATTCTATCATGAACTAATTTTGGTACAACTTTTCTAATAGCTCTATAGGCTATTCGAGTTTTCTTTCCTAATGCTTTTTCAGGTGTAATTTTCTGTATTTCACATCGAAGATCAATTGCTTGAACTGCTAACATCATTTCAATTGCTATAATATATTGCAGATTGTCAAGTATTGCAGCAGTTTTTCTAGCAGCTATGGGGCTCATGCTTACATGGTCTTCAGCTTCATCAGAAGTAGGTATTGAATCTACTGATGCGGGTGTTGCAAGTGTCTTGTTCTCTGATACTAGTGCAGCAGCTGTATATTGTGGCATCATAAACCCGCTATTCAAACCTAAGACCTTTTGAGGTATCAAGAACAAACTCAATCCCTGGTTTCTCTTTTTATCAATTAATGTAGCACTTCTTCTTTCAGAAATATTTCCTACCTCAGCCATTGCTATTGATAAATAATCCATTGCTAATGCTATTGGTTCTCCATGGAAATTACCGCCCGAATAAATATCACATTCCAATGGTTCTTCTTTTGTAATAAATATCAATGGATTATCTGTTGCAGCATTTATTTCCCTTGTTAAAATATCTCTACTAAAGTCTATCGTTTCTTTTATTGGACCCAATACTTGTGGAGTGCATCTTATTGAATAATCATCTTGTACCTTTGGCCATTGCTTTTCGAAGTTATTTTTCAATCCTTGACAATTTGGACAAATCCAACTATCAGGCAGTTTTAGAAAATCAGTATTTGGTGGGATATTTTGCGAAGCATCACCATTTTGGTGATCATAATAATAACCACAATTTTCTGTTTGACAAAGATAGAGACTATCATGTATTTTAATGAACATACTCTCTTCTGTATATTCTCTAAGATTAGCTGCAATTTCAATTTGACCTGGATGATTTCGCGCAGCATGAATCCTTTCATCTAATTGTTGCCATGCTGCTTTTAATGCTTCCATAGACAATGCAGTAGCTATTTCTGCATTTTTGAGTAAATTATAGGCTTTGTGTATATCTATACAAGCAATTCCAGCTGAAAATTGTGCACCATTATTTAATGCTAAACCTTCTTTGTAGGACAATTTTGTTACTGGAATACCAGCTTTTTCTAAACCTACATTTGCATCATAAATATGACCTTTATACTTTAGATTCTTCTCACCTTCCCCAAGCATAGCTAGAACCATATGTGATAATGGAGCTAAATCACCACTTGCACCAACTGATCCCTTTGATGGTACTATTGGTAAGACATTTTTATTTATCATAGCAATTAGATTTTCCAAAGTTTGAAGTTGACATCCTGAATTCCCTCTTGCTAAAGCAGCCACTCTTAGAACCATCATAGCTTTTACAAATTCGTCATCAGCAGGTTCACCAACACCAACCGAATGGCTACGTATTAGATTTGCTTGTAATTCAGCTGCATCTTTTTCTGGAATAACTATATCTCTTAATGCACCAAAACCAGTGGTAATTCCATAAATTTTCTGACCTGCATCAACTGCTTTTTCAATAGCACTTCTTGCAAGATTTACCTTAGTTTTTACACTATCAGCTAATTCCAATTGATAATCGTCTTTTACTATTTTATAGACTTCATCTAAAGTTAATCCAGTTTCATCAAGGAGAATCTTTTTTGTCAAAAGTTACTACACTCCATCATCAGATAACTACTCAAAATAGTCTAATGCTATTTATCACAATTATTTGAGTACCAATCTCTCTTTGCTCTCCTTTTGAAGTTTTGCAAGAATAGAAAAAAAAAGTAAGAAAATCATAAGAGTTAATCATCATTTACTTGTTTTATTGTCAAGAGTTTTCTTTTCTTATATGGTTGATTTTTGAAATGAAGAGCACAAACAAAATAAGGCGAATAGTTTGGTGGAGGATTTTCTTTAATTTCCATGTCTTTCTCTGATATTATTCTAATAGTTTTTTTATGGGAAATTGGGGGGAGATCTTCCTCGTCTTTGAGTGTTTGCTCATCAAATCTTTCTAAATCATCATTTGCAGGTAATTCTTCGATAACCTCAAGTTTTGCATTAGTTGATGAGACTTCATAGAGAAACAAATCATCTTCAGATTTATCGTCTTTAGAGATGTTTTTTTCTTCTTCTAAATCTTTTTGATTTTCTTTCAAACTATTCGCACACCTCCTCCTTTTTTCGTTTTATCATCTTTCTTTGGTTCTTTAGTCATTATACGAATCGTTTTATCTTTTGCTTTTGGTTCTTCTGGTTCCTTTTCCGCACCAATGATTCTTATACCACTCTCTGTGCTTGTAGTTTTCTCATGTTGAGAACCCCAGAGCAGTAACATATGATTATGTATTTCTTCAGCATCTTTTTCAAACCAACGCATTGCAGCTACATTCATCCCTGAATCTTCCTTGGGATATAATTTTGGTGGTCTAATCCTTTTAGGATCCATTAGAATGTGATAAATAATATCTATCAATATTCTATCTATTTCACCATTTACTGTAATGCAAGCATTTCCTCCGCGCCCCATTGAAATTCGAGGATGCCAAAGAGGAGTTAATGAACTCATCTTAATATGAGATAGATTAGCTGGATATTCTCTTGGTAAAAATATACTAAATTTGTGTTCATAACTGAGATTAAGTTGATTTGAGAGAGATTGACCAATTAAACCTGGAGTTCGTCGCATAGTGAAAACAATAGTTTGATAGGTGCCATCACTGAATTTGCCTTTTATTTCAACGGAATAATCTTCTTGTACCCATTTATCACCAGTTTGTTTACAAGGAATCCAACGCCATCCTTTCTTTTTGAAAAATTCTTCCATTGACTCATAAAAAACCGATATAGACTCAGCTATACGTGCATTAACAACAGTTGCGGGGAAATTTACTCGTGACATAGTTATCATCTAAATTATTTTTCCAAAGAGATTTATAGCGGGAAATTAAATTGTCTGATGGTCTTGTATTTTTCCCGCTTTTGTTTTTGTATTTATCCTACTTGAGCACATGCATCCAATTTAAATCGTTCATTTGATTCTAAACCAGGGTCTAAAGAGCCAAATGTTGCAGCAGGTGGTAAGGCAGTATTTCCAGTCATTTTTCTCATGAGAATAAAGCTTACATTAGGTTGTCCTACTTTTTCCTTAGCCCATTTATTGATATCAACACCTTCGTCAATACAACGTTGAACAAGAGTCTTTACAACTTCATCAATGGTTGATTCTTCTTCAACCGCTACACGAAATTCTTTTTGTCTTGGCTCTACATCAATTATAATTTCTCGCCATGTTTCTTCGCTCATTTTTCATACACCTATTTTAGTTTACTTTTTATGATGCTTCTCTGCATCTTTAGCAGTATTCAATAACTTGAAATTTCTGCCGATGTGAGATTAGCTTTTTGCTTTTCTTCTTGCTCTACAAGTAACGTCAACACATTTAGGATTAGGCATAATGTTACCTATTGTTAATTCATGGTCTCTTAAATCATATCTAATCATTTTACCGAAATTAGGTTCTTGACCTTTGGTAATATTGGAATACATACCTTTTTCATCTTTACTTATTAGAATTTTAGTCGCTTCTACAGCCATTATTCCTCCGACTATGGATGTTAGTGTGCTTATCATTGGGAATTTAGGTAATGTTTCAACGAAAAATTCATCACATTTTAAAATGACTTGATGGTTCATTATCGATCGATAGTAATCCTCACTCCATAAACATACAGCACAAGCAGTCTCTCCTGGGAGAAAAATTTCTACTTCAAGAAAAGATTTTCCCATCGCACCATTGATCATTGGTATGGTTTTTTCTTGCATTAGATTAGCATAGTTTAGCATATATCTTGCATAATCATTATCAAGGGCCATTATTATCAAATCAATTTCATCATAGATTTCTTGTGGTGCTTCTTCTATCCTTGTGTTATAAGGAGTGATTTTAGTATATGGAGCAATTTCAGGCAATCGTTTCGCTACAGCTTCAACTTTTGAAATAGCTTTATGATCTTCGGGTCTGAAGAATATGCATCTATTGATATTTGATTTACTTACTATGTCAAAATCAACTAGTTTTATATGTCCTACACCTAATAAACCAAGGTTTTTACAAACCTCATTACCTACTGCTCCAGCTCCTACACAAAGAATGGTACTCCGCTTAATTCTATCAAGGTTTTCAGTACCAAAATAACGTCTAGTTCTATCCTCAATATCATCTTCATAAAAACTAACATTTAACAAATCCTTTTTTTTATTTTCAGAAAGTGATGGCTTTTGATTATTGAGGATTTTATTCATTGTATCAAAACCTTTTATCTTACGGTATATTCAACCCATTCTACTTCTGTTAAATTCTTCATTCCTTTTTCATCTACTGTTACAATATAGGATTTATAATAATCAGATTTCGGATCAATTAGAACAAAGACATTATGCTCTGCATCATAGGGAAAATTCAGGAAGGTATTATAATCAGTTGATGAAAAATGGGGATTAGAACCAAACGGATGAGAGTGGAATATCCCAACAATTTTTGGTCTATTATCTGACCCGCCATATTTTTCTTCTATTAGTGTTGTGTATTGTCTCACACCTTCTGGAGTAAATTCAGCAAAAGCATGACTTTGATTTGCTCTTCCTGTAACCCAATCTACTACTTTAACATATTTTTGGCCCTTGTATTGATATTTATATCCAAGTAAAATTCCTATTGCTTCTTTTGGGTCTGCTTTTTTACAATGATTTAATGTTTCAATAACAACTCTATGTAAAATATATGCTTTATAGATTTCATCAGTAACAATTTCATTTTCAACAAAATTTTCTATGACTTGATCTTTGCTTTCTTTCTTTTTCTTTTGATGAGTGGGATTTTCTTCTCTTGGTTCACCTAGAATATCACCTAAGTAAGGTTTATTGGTTTTCTGAGGATCATTATTTTCTTTAGTCATATTCTATAACACCACAACACTGATTAGCCGATTTTTTCCCAGGTGATAAATTTCCCACGCCTTCTTTTAGTCATAACAAACCCAAATGAAGACCACATCTCTTCTTGTATTTTAGCAGGTTCAAGACTTAAATCATCATCTTTTTCTTCATCCTTTTCAACAGCTGCATAAAAAGGCATAAAACCCATTTGTTCATCTTCAAAGAATAATGCTTCAAGCAATCCTGCTGTTATTCCTTCTGTTTTATTTTGTTCTACAAATAAAATAACTTCCTCAACTGGTATAGGACCGGGACTTAACTGATGGCTTTCTATGCCAAAAATGAAAGAAGGACAAATTCCATTCATTTTAAAGTCAAACTCCTGAATACATTTAGGACATATAAAAGAACGACAAACTCTGCACATTCGCCAACCTTCAGCTACTGCTTCCTTTAGTGTTGCTCTTCCATTATGACCTGCGCATCGGACAGATACTGTTGAAGTTGTTATAACTGCCAATTTATTCGCTCCTTTTTATTTCTTTAGAGTAACATTCCTTCTGTTCTATCAGCTATTTCTGCTCTTCTTTCTGCACTAATTTCGATTTTTGTTCTTGAACCATATTTGATTTTATTCCCTCCTCTACAAATATATCCTGTAGCATCAAGTGTTCGTAAAATTCTTGTTAAAGTATATTCAGAATAGTACCCACGTTTTACTAAGCGTTCGAATAAATCTGAGGAGGAGATTGGTTCTTCTTCTCTTCTTCTTCGATCAGATTTTCGTTCAATCATGAAAATTATTGTCCCTAAAACAGCTTGCTCATCTAAAGTTAATTCATTTGGTACAACATAAATCGAACGTAAACAATACCATTCCTCGTTTTCAAATACATAAGATATCAATTCTAAACCTAAACGTTTAACTTTTCTTCCGAAATCCTCAAGAGTTGTTTCTAATTCAAGTAAAGTCAAACCTGTTTTATTTCGTAATTGATTTTTTGATACCCCTATTGCTAGTGAGCCATTTTCCCTTCTCCATCTTGAAGTTAAAGCGATGAATAATTGTGGATCAATTTCTCCAAATTCCTCCTCTAATTTAGCTGAAGCTGAATTGTTTTCAACATTTGATTCTTCATCACTTTTTTCTAATTCTTCATTAAATTCATCACTCACTTTCTTCACCTTTCAATTTAGTTTTCCTGTTTTTTTAGGGGAAATGACAATTGATTGACTTGTATAGTTACTTTCGTCATTTTCGTTAGCAGTATCTGTATTCTTTATAATTTCAACCTCTTTACTACTGATCTTTCGTAAAATGACTCTTTTTTCTCGTATTAGAAGTGATAACAAATCAGCATTAACACTATCTAACATCCCTTCTAATTCACCAATAGAATATTCCTTTCCAGCAAAGTTCTTTACAAAATCTTCCTTTAATTTTTCTTTTTGGTCAGAAGTTAATTTTCTTAAAGCTAATGTTTCTAAGATAGCTATTCCCTTGTCTTCGATAATAATGTCTTCAATAGATATTTCCTTTTCTTCTCCATCGATAATCCTTACTCTGTTGCTATCATGCATTTGAAAAATATCCATCTCTAAAGTGCTGTCCCCAGGCAGAGAGATTATAGCTTGAGTTCGAATTTTAACTTCCCAAGCGATCATTCTTAGTCTATCACGTTCTGTTGTTCCCTCAAGAGCTATTTTAGTATCTCGAGTTTTTTGCATTTTAGATAAAGAACCATAGACTCGAGCATCTAGCTGTCTATGTCTTTTAGTAGTAAGCTCAAGATAAGCATTTTCTACTTGTTTTCTATCTTCTTCGCTTTCTTTTATTTGTGGGACTGTGTCTTTATCTTCATAGGTTTTATATTTTTTAGCGACATTCCATAAGGTTTTTTCTATATTTTCAGCGGCTTTTTTTCTCTCAATTTTTTCCATTTTTGTTGGTTCTGAATTTAGCGATTCGCTATCATCTTCTGAATCTTCTTCAGAATTAATTTCAAATTCTAAATCAGGTTCTTCATCTAATGGCTTCAGCTTTAACCACCTTCAATTCAGATACCACTAAATGATTGATATCTTTGGTAATTTCTACATTCAAAGCATCTGGACATAATAGAACAAATTGAGGAATAAATCGTGAATTTTCACTTGCTAATTTCTGAGTTCTAATAGCAATACTAAATGCTAAAGCTTTATTTTTCTCATCTAATCTTTGAGTAAATTCATCAATAGCATGTATAGGAGAGTCTGTTAAAGTATGCATTGCTAGAATAAGTCCTTCTATTGCTAAGACCTTTTCACCACCACTTAATTCACGAAAATCACGATAAGCTTTTCCTTTGGTAATCGCTTCTATAAACAACCCTGCTTCATCGGGATTATTGATATTTGTAACCTTTAATTTTATTTTCTCAAAAATTCCCCCAAGAAGTAGCTTCATTGATCTAGTAATATTTCTGATTATTTCTTGTAATTCACCATTCCAAAAAGCTAGACGCGCTTCAAGATCAGCTCTTAAATTTGTAATATGTTCTTCTCGTTCTTTCATATAAATCTGTAATGAATCAACTTTTGCTTTCTGAGCTTCGATTTTATCCTCATCCACATTACTTATACCGATTGATTCAAGATGCCCTTCGATACGACTTAGTTCATCTCTTATTTCAGAATAACTTCTAATTTCTTCTGGTCTTTCTCCTTTTCGTTCAGCTATTTCCTTCTTCTCTTTCATATCATCATAAAAGGTGTTATATTCAGCATCTAAATTAATTTCAATAGTAAGTAATCTTGATGATTTCTCTCTTAAACTGTGGAGTTCTAATTTCAATAACTCTTTAGTTTCTTCTATTTCATCACTTCTTTTCTTTATTTCAGCCCGTTTAATAGCATAAGAAGCAAAATCATCTGATGCACCATCTAATTTTAATTTCAATTCATTTTGATGTATTTTACATTCCTTTATTTTAGCTTCTATAACTGAGATGATTTCATTAATAGTTTCAATTTTACCCAAGATTTTTTCATCAGGCATACCAAGTGTTTGAATTTCTTGATGTAAGCTTGAAATTTCTTGTAAGGTTTTGATTTCATCCATCTTTAAATCTCGAATATCTCGTTCTAACCGAGCAATAGCTACTCGAGTTTCCCGCTCATTTCCAACATCTAAAATAGGCTTATCTTCAATTGTTTTAATTTGCCATCCAAGAGGGTTTTTCATAGGTGCAGGTGGTCGCCCAAAACCTCCATGGTACAAGTAGAAACTATTACCCGATTTAGTTAGGACATTCAATTTGGAATCCTTAGCAATTCGTGTTAAAATTGTTGGGTCATGTTTATCCTCTGCAACAGATCCTTTGACTATTCGTTTAAGTAAACCAATAAGGAATGGATCTCCATCAACAAGATTTGTAGCAATATTATAGATTTCACTAAATGGTGGTTTCCTTATTTCTTCAGAAGCAGCTTTTGCATCATCAGTGGTTACTCTAAAAACTGTTAGAGGTGGTTTCCACCGAGGCCAAGTTTCATCATAAAGGCGTTTAGCATAACGATAAGATTCATCTGTTTTTGCAGCAAAGGCATAAAGATTACTACCAATGAGATTTTTCACGGCTTTTTCCCATGAATTTTCCCCTTCTTTCATTCGAATCTCTGAAATAATTGGTCCAATAATTTCCTTTTCTAATCCTTGCTTTCTTATCTTTTGTGAAAAGATTTTTGCTGAGGTGACTAAATCTTCCTCATATTTTGTTAGACGCTCACCTGAGAATACTTCTTCATCAGCGTTGAAATCATCAAAATTTGGTTCGGAAATGATTTTTTTGCGTAATAATGAAAGTTCATTTTCACCTTTTGAGTATTTTTCTTGGATCATTGATAATTTCTTAGTTTTAATTATGAGAGCTTCTTGCCTATCTTGTAATTTTCTATCTTTTGCACTGAGATCTTTACTCTCGAGAATTTTCTCCATTTTTTCCTTTTGTTCTTGGTAACGCTCAATTTCCCGTTTGAAATTTCTAATATTATCATCTTCATAGCTTATTTGAGTTTCAATGGTTATTAAGGCTCGATTCTTTATCTTTTCTTGTTCCTCAATCAATTGTAATTCATCATTTAATACTTTCAAGCGTTTACTAGTAAGTTCAATTTCATTTTCCTTTTCGTCTATTGCTTTATCATTATCAGTTTTTTGTTTAAGAATTTTCAATCTTTGTTGATTAACAGAATCAATTTGTTTTTCTAATCGAACTACATGAGACCAACTCAATTCTGTTTCCAATTTTGTTTTCATTAACATGAGTTTTTTCTTTTGATTAAGGATTTTCATAGCATCGTTCCATAAGCTTAGAAGTTTGCTTTCTGTTTCAAATTTCCTTTTTAATGGTTCTATTTCTTGTATGCTATTTTTCAAAATTTCTTGTGCGCTAATAACTTCCTCTCTATATTGTTTTAAGCCAGTTACTTCTAGCAACACATCCAATTTTCTTTTCGGACTTTTAGAAGCAAACTCATCTACAGTTCCCTCACCAGTAAATGCCAATTTGTTTTCTCCTCGTACTCCTACAGTTTCGAAAAGTCTTCTTATATCTCCTCGTGTGATTAACCGACCTCGAATAACTTTTCTTGAATCATTTAAGGTATAAGTTATGTTACTATCTTGTTTGGATATTTTTGCCCCTATCTTAAACGAATCAAAATCAATGATTGAATTTAAGTCCTTATCCATAGTCCAAATAGCTCGTTTACCATTCATTACAGGGTTGGCTACTTCTAAGGTTACATGAGCAGTTTCACCATGTTTGCCAACTAAACTACCTATACCTTTAGCTTTTGCCCGGGAAGGAATATGTCCTAAACAGATGATCAAACCATCTAATATCTGAGTTTTTCCCGAACCATTTGCTCCTGTGATTAAAGTAATTGACTCCTTTTCTAAATTAACGTGAGTAAGCTCATGAAGCATGAGATTTTCCAATGTGATTTTTTGAAATAACTTTGCTTTTTGATTCATGTCTTATGCTCCCTTATTGAACAATTAAACCAAATAAGGAGGGGGAAGTTTATGATGCTACCAATATACTCTTCCACTATCTGGCAAACTATCTACTAGTTTGATTAGCTGCTCTTACTTGCTTTTTTTAATTAAGAAATTCCAATGGAGTTAACCGAAAGTAATTACTTTTCACCTGCTATCTTAACTGGTTTGTACTATTAGAACTAATACAAATATATAGCTAATTAAATGTGGGTAATATTCCAGCAAATAAAATTAGTATTAATTTAATTAAAATTTGGTGAAAAAGAAGGGAAGCAATATTGCTTCCATTTCAATGAAAAATTAAACACGTCTTTTCTTAGATAAGAAAATAATTGTTGTTAATCCGACGATAGATAAGATAGTCAAGAAAGCGAATCCTACACCAAAGATTCCTGAGGGAGATGGTGTTCCTGTTTTTGTAGCTTCAGCTTGTAGAGTAAAGTCACCATATCCTGTAACCCTTTTTACTACAAGATAGACTGTCATGTTGTTTGCAGGTGTATAAAGGATATTCTCAGGTAAACCAGCACCAACAGTAGTGCTTTTTACTAAAATACCTGTGTTTGAACCACTAACATCCACAGATGGATCATAAAGATAAAGATCATAATCAGCTGTGCCATCCATGTCTATACCTGCAGTAAACTCAATTAATGCAGTTAATTCAACCTTTCTTGCCCAGGCTTGATTACCTGATGGACTTTCACTTAAAGTTTCTGTAACAATTGATCCTGGTGTGTAAGTTGATATAATGGCTTCAATTGCAGCATTTCCATGGACTTTGCCAAAACCTTCAATGCGATCTCTTGTTCCACGGTTTTCTTGTGGATAATTAGTGTACTCTACGTCAGGATCTGGATTTGTATTTAGATAATGTTCTCCTTCAAGGACTTCTGTTGCAGTGCCACAAAGAATATTTTTAATGAATTTAACATCTGCTTCCGTGTGAGTCCAATCTGAACCCATCGCTTGGATAATTAGAGCTGCTAAACCCGCTACATGTGGTGTGGCCATGCTTGTTCCTTGATATGCTGCATAATCATTAGTATTCATTTCTGTTTCCCAATATATATCTGAATTCACCATTACAGTATCTTTATCATTAGTATCTGCAGCGATAATCAAATGAGTTTCTTCTTCATTAACTAGAAAAGTCTTATAAGCTCCACCAGGTGCTACAATATCTGGTTTATAATCACCAGTTTGACCATTTGATGAATAGATTGCTATGTGATCAACATCATCTATAGCACCAACTGTTATAGCTTTTGATGCAGTAGCAGGTGAGTAAATGTATTTGTCAGTATCTTCCATATTATTGTTACCTGCTGCAACAACACAAACATATCCTAGAGAAACAAGATTATTAACAGCAGAATCAACAGAAGGTACTGGATCCATGAAGCCTAAAGACATACTAACAATGTCAACTCCATAAGTCAAACCATTACTTTGAACCCAACTTAATGCAGAAAGAATTGTGTCGAGATTTCCATTCCCTTCATCATCTAATGCTTTCAAAGCAACAATATTACAGTCAGGTGCCACTCCACGATATTTATTATGTCCATCAGAGGTTGAAGATGCTGGTCGTTCAACAGTATATTGGATTGTTGTTTCACCAAGCTCTTCAGAAGAATCAGGACCCATGAAGAAAGAGTATTCACCAGGGGATAGTGTACTAGTTGTCGTAACAACTGGTATATCTGAATAATCGCAATATTCAACTAAGTCTGTTCCTAATTCGAATTGACCATTTTGATTTGTATCTAGAATGAATAATAAAGTATCTGTACCTAGATTACCACTTTTATCATCCCATTGTATTTCAAAACGAACTGTTCCAGAAGTTTCAACTTCAATTTGACCTAAATAACCACTTCCATAATGCACTCCAGCTGGTAATCCCATCGTTCCACTAACAGTTACTTTGGTATCAGTTCCGCTTGCATTTCCACCGCCTACAGCTATGCTTGCACAATGGGTACCATGACCATTCCAATCGGTAGGTGATCCATAATCGGTTTGTGTACCACTTGGTGGAACTATATGACCAGCAAA
>JAEORM010000033.1 GCA_016840905.1 Candidatus Gerdarchaeota archaeon
TCATGGTTGGATTAGTGAAGTTTCCAATTATACACTTATTAAACCTGAAATAACAGTTGGAAAAAGTCGCTTAGATTTTCTTCTTGGAAAAGGTGAAGAGAAATGTTTTATTGAAGTGAAAGGTGTTACTTTAGTTCATGGAACCAAAGCACTTTTTCCAGATGCCCCAACAGAACGAGGAGTAAAGCATCTTCAAGAACTAATTGATTTAAAATCACAAGGTCATCGGGCAATTATATTATTTATTTGTATGCGTGAAGATCCTTTAATTTTTTCACCTAATTATAAAACTGACCCAAAATTTGGAAATAAATTAAAATTAGCCTTTGAATCAGGAGTTGAAGTTTTAGTTTATAAGGTACTTCCTAGAATTATAGAAAACAGATTAAATATTATATTCGATAAGAAACTTAATGTAGAAATTTAGTCTTTATATTACTTAGAAACAGATAGTTGATTTAAATGGCAGAACAACAACTAATAAGCAAAATTGCTGTAGACAAACATGATCGTAAATTAGGTAAAATAATAAAAATAGAACAAATACCTGATAAAAAAACGAAAATAAATAAGCCACAAGCTTTAGTTTTAGTCAAGAATTTTTTACGAAAAGATGTTGTAATATTGGTAGAAATTGAAAAGCAGATAAAAGTTGACGATTTCCATGTCTGGTTTGATATTCTAAAAGAAGATTTTGATCAAGAAGTTAGGGAAACCAGAGCGCTAATTCGATTATATGGTGGTCATGAGTAAAATAAATAGTTTAATTTATTTAAATTACTAATAAAGAAGGTAAATTTAAATAATTATTAGCTTAACAAAACTTGGCATTCACAGGACGGTAGTAAAATGAGTTTTATAGCTGACTTTGTACCTATTATGATACTCATCTCAGTTATTGCATTTGTCTTTGAATTTATGGATGCCTCTTTGGGAATGGGTTTTGGTACAACTCTCACTCCTGTTTTACTTATCATCGGTTTTCCATCAAATATTATCGTTCCTGCTGTTTTGTTATCAGAACTATGTGCTGGAGTTATTGCTGCAATTGCCCATAGTCTCTTAAAAAATATTAAATTTGGTCAAAAGAAGACTTTTAGGAAACGACGAAAATTACGTCGAAAATCACATCCTTATTCAATACCTGGAACAATGCAAACTAAAACTCCTACTCCAACTATAGCTACAGCTTCTACAAAAGATCCTATTCCTAGCTACTTGGAAGAGGATAGTGAATATAGCGAAGAAGAAATTGTTATTGAAGATGAAAACGAAATTGATGTTCATGAAGATGATGAACTTGTTGAAATTAAAGTAGAAAATGGAAGCATGAAAGATAAACTAAAGAATCTAACAACTGATACTAAAGTTGTTGTAATATTAGGAGTATTTGGTGTTATAGGATCAGTTGTGGCTGCTGTAATTTCAGTCCTCTTTCAACCAATAGCAGGATTTGTTTTAGGTGTAAAGATCTATATTGGTATAATGGTTTTCTCTATGGGTGTAATCATTTTAACACTTCGAAATAAGAAAATCAAGCTTTCAATGAAACGTATAGTTGCTTTAGGTGCTGTAGCAGGATTTAACAAAGGAATTTCTGGTGGTGGTTATGGGCCTATTACTGTTTCAGGGCAACTTCTAGCAGGACGCGAAGGAAGAAACGCAATTGCCTCTACTACCTTCTCCGAAACAGCTACTTGTTTTGTTGGTGCTTCAGCCTATATTTTAACTAATGTAATTAACAGTTATTTAGCTGGTGGACCTATTTCTGTGGGTGATCTAAGCTTAGCTCCTTATCTAATAATTGGTGCAGTAGTAGCTGCTCCATGTGCTGCTCTTGTAACCAAAAAAATAGAAGCAAGATGGTTAAAAGTTGCAGTTGGTGCTGCAACAATCTTCCTTGGTTTATTCAGTTTAACAAAATTAGCATTGTCAGAAACAGGCGTTTGGGATTCAATCCCTAATTTTGTTGAAGATTATTTATACCCTGCTATTTCCTAACAATGACTTTTTCTTTACTTAGAAAATAGGATTTTCTTTAAAATTTTTAATAACTTCATTTGTGTAATTATTATCCAAAATGACAATTTCTTTGAATACTTTTGTAACCAAAGGTTCAATATAAACCAAAATAAATTTCCCAATAATATTTCTTTGATAATCTTCATCTAAATTTAGAATAACTTCAAGTAATCCCAATGTATCACTTTTTGTAGCATTAATTTCTTTTATAATGTTATCACCTAACATTATCTTATTGTAAAAAATCTCTTTGAAGTCCTCATTACTTTCAAGATTTACTAAAAAATCAAAATTGTATTTTCTATTACTAAAATCTGAATTTGAGATTACTGATTTTACTGCTTGATAACCTGCAAAATTAAGTACATATTGAATTTCAGCTTCTAATAAAAGAAAGGTTGCTTTTACCTCAGGAATTTCTTCTAATCTACTCATAGCTTTTACAGAACGTCTTATTTCACGAAATCGTTTTTCATATAATGTTACGCGTTCATACATAACATTAGCAATATGTAGTAAATACTCTTCTATTGAATTGGTAGTTTCTTCCATTAATTTCTCCAACATATTATCTACTATTTTAGATAAAAAAAAGCTAATGTTTAGTTAGATAATTTATTTTGTCGCTTTTTAGGTCATTCAAATTATTTATTTACTATTAAATCAATAAAACTTTGAGCAGTAAATTAAAAGGTGTTTAATCCTTGTCGAGTGAAAGAGAATTCACAATATCTGAGATGATTGGAAAAAATGCTTACTCCTCTGATGAGACTGTTATTGGTAAAATAACTAAGATAATTGATCAATCAGATTCTTCTCATGATAATCCTGAGAAGTTATGTGATATTGAGAACGATTTATTTCAAGTTGTTGTTTTACTGGATCATCTGGTTTTTTCATCTTTACAAGAATCAGCAGAAATTCTTTTTTCAAGTCAAACCTTAGAAAAGGTAATCAATGGTGGAATCCAACTAAAATTATCTAAAGAAGCAATAGACTCAACTATTAAAGCCTCTCTTGGCTAGTTCTATCCCACAAATTGAATTTTTTTACTACACAGAAAGTGGTCTCTGAATCTTAGTTATTGTTCCATCACTCAAAAAGTAAAAGATAATCTCGGTTGCACTATTATGGTTAATGAGCCTTGTTGTAATGCGGTTTTCAGCTTCACGGAGTGGTGCAAAACATCGAATTCTCCATTCATTTACAGCTATCTGTTCGACAACCGAACAAACAATCTGATTCTTTTGTAGCAATCGATAGTAATGGGTATTTTCACGGGAAATATTCAGCAATTGTAATGCATGAGTATAATCAGATTCATTAGCCAGTATTCTTATTTCTGGAATAAAATCTTCTCGAATAAATTTCTGTTGCATGCCATCTATTGTAGCAAAAATATATGTTTTATTTTGTGGGTCTGTTGCATTATAAATTCGATAATTGATATTATGAGTGTAAATTAACTCATTACTAGAAAATGCACCTTCCCCATATTTATCTTCAAAAAGATTGGTTGCACGAGTGTTAACTGCTATTCTTGCTGAACTATAGAAAGTAAAAACTATTATGAAGAAAGCTAATAGCGCATTTCTTTTTTGTTTATTCCATTTCAAAGGCCAGAAAGCTGTTACAGCCATAAGAGCTGCTATAGTATGAATATTATTTGTTGATAAAATTCTTACTCCATACCATTTAAAAGAAAAGGGAAATAAGATCATCATTCCCGTAGGAACAAAAAAATCTGGAAGAAAATGAGCCAATGAACCAAGATAGAAGCCTAATAAACCAGACCAAGATAAAAATGATAAGTCATTATATTTTTCATCTTTGAAAATCGCTTTCTTAAGTTTTGGGATATTTAAGACTAAGGCTGCTAAAATAACAATTGGAATAATCCCTATGAAACTATGTCCCATTGCTCTATGTTCTAACCAATAGAGTTTTGGCGCAAAATAAGCAATGAAATTGAAAGCAATATCTACATCTGGTAATACAGACCCTATTAAATAGGGTATAAGGAAATTTATTGGAATTTTTCTAAATCTTTGGATCCAAAAAATCAAACAATATGCAATAACTAAATGTGTCAATGGATCCATTTTTTTACACCTATAATATTCTAAATTTTAAACCATCTTATTAGGATCAAGTATATCTTCTAAATTACCATTAAGTTGTATGTTCATTTCAACAATTATCTCTTTAATTGTTTTACCCGTCTCATAAGCTTTTTTCGCAATCTCACCTGCTTTTTCATAACCAATATATGGTGTTAATTTTGTAACAATCATAAGAGAATTCTCAAGATTCTTTTTGATTATTTTTATATTTGGTTTGATTTCTTTTAGACAATTATTTGTAAAAGAATGAATACTTGATGTAAGCAATGAGATTGAATCAAGGATATTGATAATCATTAATGGTTTGGTTGTATTTAAATCTAAAACACTACCATATGCTTCAGCATAGGAAATGGTGGTATCATAGCCAATTACTTGTAAACAAACTTGCAATAATGCTTCAGATTGAGTGGGATTTATTTTGCCAGGCATTATAGAAGAACCTGGTTCATTTTCTGGTAGAATTAATTCGCCTAATCCAGCACGAGGACCACTACCCATCCATCTTATATCATTAGCCATTTTCATTAAAGATAAAGCTAATAACTTTAAAACACTGCTCAGGTAAACTAGTGTATTATGAGAGGAAATTCCTTCAGCTTTTACTGGATTTATTCTAAAAGGAATGTGGGTAAAAGTAGTTAGTAATTCTATAGTTAATTTATCAAATCCTTTTGGAGCATTTAATCCTGTACCTAAAGCAGTTCCACCAATAGGTACTTCATATAATTCTTCTAAAACATATCCTAAACGTTTTTCAGAAGCATAAATTTGCTTCAGATAAACTGAAAATTCGGTAGAGAGTTTTATTGGAACTGCATCCTGAAGATGTGTGCGACCTATTTTTACAACGTTCTTAAATTCATCAATTTTCTTTTTTAGGACTTCTAATAGAAGTTCTATTATTGGTATGAGGTTTTCCGTAAGAGCAATAATACTTGAAAGATGCATAGCTGTTGGTATAACATCATTACTTGACTGACTTTTATTGATATGATCATTAGGATGAATAGGTGTTTTTTTCCCTTTAGGGAATCCAAGAATTTCATTTGCTCTATTAGCTAAAACCTCATTCATGTTCATATTGATTTGTGTTCCTGAACCTGTTTGAAAAACATCTATCGGAAATTGATCTAAGAATTTATGTTCAATGAGTAATTCATCCAATGCTTGTTCAATAGCTTTTACTTTTTCATCATCTATAACTTTTAATTTTTGATTAGCAAATAAGCATGCTTTCTTTATTTGTGCTAAAGATAACAAGAAAATTTCGGGAAATTTTCTCTGACTAATTTGGAAATTTTTCAAAGCTCTTTGTGTGTTTATCCCCCAATAGACATCATCAGGTACTTCTAATTCACCTAATAGATCTTTTTCAAGTCGCATCTTTGTAGTCATTTCATTTCTTCTCTAGTTTTCTTATTTTATCAATTGCTGTTCCAGGCATTACTCCTTTAGGGCAAACAGCATTACAGGCAAAGACCTTTTCACAAGCAGGAACGCCATCTTGAGCGTTAACTCTGGTAAGAATTTCCTCCCGATGTTCTTGTGTGACTCGAGTATCATCAATGAATCTAAATGCTTTCGCTAATGCTGCGGGACCGAGATAATTCTTTTTCTTTCCAGAAACAGGGCATGTCCAACATAAACCACACAAAATACAGTAAACCATTTGTTCAATTCTTCTAGCATCTTCGTAAGACTGACTTGATTCAGGTGCTTCATCTTTTATTTGGCGTTCAAAATAAGGTTTAACTTCACGGTAAAATGTCCAAAATGGTTCCATATCCACAATTAGATCTTTTACTACTGTCATATTAGGTAGTGGTTCTATAAGTATCTCTGCTTCGGAGTCCCAATCTAATATATCCCCAAAACTAATATTTGGTACCCTAGCATGTCTCTTATTTTCCACAGGATAAACTTGTGTTTTGCAAGCAAGCTGTGGAAATTTATTAATCGTCATTCCACAAGATCCACAAATAGCTCCTCTGCAGGAGTATCTAAAAGCTAATGTATGGTCAAAATTATCTTGGATATAGAATAATACTTCAAGTATTGTCATACCAGGAGTGAGTGGTACCTTATATCTTTCATATTTTGGTTTGGTATTAGGTTCTGCTTGTCTAAATATCACAAATGTTTGTTCCTTTTTGTTCATTAATACACACGCTCCTTTATCTCAAAAATACCTAAAGTTACCGGTTTTGTTTCCATTACCAAGCCATCCTTTATTCTTGAAACTAACGAATGTACCAGATATTCTTTATCTATCCTTTTTGGATAATCTATACGATAGTGAGCTCCTCTACTCTCTTTACGCCAAAGAGCTGCAAAAGCAGTTACTTCTGCAATATCAATCATATTACGAAGTTCTAAAGCTCTAATTAATCCAAAATTAAACTTACGTTCATCTGTTTCGATTTGCATATTTCGAAATTCACTTTGAACTTGTTTTAAATCATTGAGAGCTATTAACAAACGATTTTCATCTCTATAAACACCAACATTTTTATCCATGGTATTTTTCATCGCATTTCTAATTTCAACTGGTTTTTTGCCAGTATTTGAATTCCAATCTTTGAATAAAGATTCAACCATTTGATAAGCTGAATTTTCCGCTGTTTCTTTCTCTTTCTTAGAACCTATCTCTTGTTTGCCTTTTTTCTTAATCAATCGTCCTATATGACGTCCGAAAACAACAGTTTCTAATAGAGAATTCCCACCCAATCTATTTGCACCATGAACAGA
>JAEORM010000034.1 GCA_016840905.1 Candidatus Gerdarchaeota archaeon
CTTAAAATTATGGGCGCTATAACATCTAAATCAGAAATTAATTTGTAAACCCATTTTCTAAATTCTAGATAAATCTCATTTTCGGATAATTTCTGTTCAAATTTCAGTTCAAAGAATTCTTCAAATATTTGTTTGTAATTTAAATTTTTAATAAATAATATATTAATAAAATTATCAAATTGTGTATAATGAATGCCTGAAATATATTCATCTTGAAATATTCGGTGTATAATAGCTTTTATTATAGGATTATCTAAAGTTTTAACTGAAAATATTTCTTTTAACCAAATAATAGTTATTATATTAAGAATTGCTTCATCTGTGTTTGTAAGATTATTTTCAAAAAAATGAACAATACTTTCTTTCAAAATTAAAAAATAAAAAAAGTAAGTAGTTGATCTTGTTTCTATTTGTTTGATTAACCAATCACCAATTATTATCAATTCTTCATTTCTTTCTATACCTAGGTGAATGCCAAAAATATGTGTTGATGAATTTTCTATTGAGAAATTGCGAATTGGTCTTTTGGCACTTATCTGTAATTGCTGTTCATTATATATAATGGCTTCTTTTAAGAGTGAATTTAATATATTGCATATTTCATTATTATCTGATAGATTCTTAATTGATTCTATTTTTTTCTTTAATTGATCCATCATAATAATAATTCCCTTTGATTCTAATTTTAATCTTTACATTTTCCTTATAAGATATTCGTATGTATTTTAATTTTACAATTTTTATCTGAATTTAAGCAATTTTTTTGTTTAAATCTGTCGGAACTTTCAGTATTTTAGTATAACTTTCACCACAATTGAAAATTTTTCCTTTAAACTGATTAAAATATCAAAAAATGAGTTTTAATATACTGTTAATATTCCTAGGAAAAATAAATAGCATTAAGAAACGAAGTGTGATTCAAAATTATAATTTTTTAAATTAAACCAAAAGGTGCTGTTTAAAAAATAGAAAATTTTTTGCTGAGGTTAAACAAATGAAAAAGATTAATCCAAAGGTTGTAAAAGTTGTAGTGTCAATCCTTACTTTACTTGTAGCAGGTGGAGCTACTTTAGCTCTAAAAGACGGCTTGGGCGATCCTGGTTCAGGTGATGGGGGAGACGATACAGGTTTAACATGAAAAAATTTGAGTTTAAAATTAGTTTGCATTAGAGGTGAGTTTAACTTTACCTCTTTTTTTTATTTTTATATTCTTTAAATACTTTATCAATTTTTGAATCAAGTGCAATTTGAAGTATCAAAACACATAAAGATACAATAAAGAACCTCTGATATTGTACAGCTGTTTAAATCTTTGGAGAAACTGATTGAAAAAAATAAAGTGCTTTTAAGAATGAAAAAATAATCCTTCTAAGACGTTAAATTCGAAAAATGAGCATTTTAAAGAAAGGAGTTTTTTTCGTAGTAATTCAAATAAGACTTTTCATCTATTAGTAACTTGACATTTAGAATGCGTCATAATTAAATATAGGAGTATCTAATAATGAAAGTCTTACTCGCTGAAGATGATAAGAAAACAAGAACATTGTTTAAAAAAATCTTATTGCAGGAAGGCTTTGAGGTTTTTGAAGCTTCTAACGGTAAAGAAGCATTAAACTTGTATGAAAGTTTCATACAAAAACCTGACATAATCATTATTGACCAATGTATGCCACAAATGTCAGGTATATCTGTAACCCAAGAGATACTCCAACGATATTCTAATGAATCAAAAATATTTATGCTGACAAGCGATTCGACTATTAATTTGAATGGATTAGAAGATCGAATTACTTTGAGAACAAAACCTGTAAGTCGTAATGACTTTATACAAGAGATTCAAAAAATCGTTCAGACATGATTAGGAAATAAAGGATTAATGGCAAAAAACTGTCCAGGAAAACGGTTAGGGTTTAAGATTAGAAGTATGAACCAAGAGTTCTATTTCTAATCTCAAATTTTTTTGTGAATTCTTTAAGACTTAAAAATTCTTTCTGAAGTTTGATCAAAGACATTTTTATCCAAAAAATTGAAAGGTGTTGATAATACTAGAGATATATATTAAATACAATTGTAAAGTAGGATTGAGAAAAATGACTATTGATAGTGTTGAACCTTTTTTACTTAAAGCCAAAAACGAAAATAAAACTTTAGGGCAGGTAATGATTGAACATGAAGCAGAGATACAAGAAACTGAACCTGAAAAGGTTATTGCTGCAATGAAAAAAATTTGGATTGTTATGGTAGATTCAATTATACGAGGGGTAAAAATTGATCAAAAATCACCAAGTGGCATGAGTGGTGGGAATGCTAAAAAAATATTAGAACGAGAGAAAAAAGGGAAAACTCTATCAGGAGCACAAATATTGAAGGTTACAGCTAGAGCTATAGGAGTAGGCGAATATAATTCATCTATGGGTACAATTGTAGCAGCTCCTACTGCAGGTTCAGCTGGGGTTGTTCCAGCAGTTGTTTACACAGTAGCTGAAACATGTAAAGCTTCAGAAGAGGCTATAATACGTGGTTTATTTGCATCTTCACTTATAGGATTAGTTTGTGATGCTATAGCATCAACAAGTGGTTCTGAACATGGATGCCAGGCTGAAATAGGTGTTTCTGCTGCTATGGCTTCAGCTGCTGCAGTTGAAATAGCTGGAGGAACTGCTCAACAAGCAGTTAATGCAGCAGCATTAACATTAAAAAATGCTTTAGGTTTAGCTTGTGATCCAGTTGCAGGTTTGGTTGAAGTACCTTGTATTAAGAGGAATGGTTTTTTTGCTGCTTCAGCAATGATTGCAGCTGACTTATCATTAAGTGGGGTAGAAAGTGTAATACCTTTTGATGATGTTGCTTCAGCTATGGATGAAATAGGTCAAATGCTTCCAACAGCAATAAAAGAAACGTCTGAGGGAGGACTTGCAACAACAAAAACTGGTCGTGGGTATAAGAATTGGCTTAGAAGAACAGGATTAAATCAAATAAGCAATGATGAAGAGTAAAAATTAATTTTTTACTCTTTTCTAAATGTTTTACTTATAATATCTAAACTATCAGCCAAATCAAAATACTTTCTTTTGTTTATTTTTTGTATTAATTCAGCGTAATAATCATTGACTTTGCTATCACCATATTCGATTTTCTTCAAATATTGATTGATTTCAAATAATATATCAAGAAAATCTTTAGAAACATCCCTGAGATCACGGGCAAATTTGGTGATTTCTTTTTGAAAATTAATAATATTTTTGCTATCCTTACTTTGAAGCAATGTTAAAATCATTTGAGCAAAATCAATCATAGCTTTCTTTTCAGCCATAACTTTTAAGTTAAATCCCTTAAGACCTGAATGAAGTAATTCAATAGCTTTCATTTGGTTATAATCTTCAAAATTGAAGGACTCAATAATTTTTGTTGTTTGTTCTTTAATAACATTATTTATTTTGATTTTTCGAAGCTCTTCAATCATCTGACTATTTATTGATTCAATAACTTCATTGTGTTTTTCAGGTGTTAACGAATTAATTAACAGGGCTAAATATTTGAAAATACAACTTTCAATTCGTTCATTCCAATATAAAATATCAGTAGTTGATATTGCTTCTTTGTATTCCACTTCTATATTCTTTAGACTGATTTCTAGAAATCCTTCAGAAATAGCTTGGACTAGTTTTATGTTTTTTAATTTATTAGCATACATGGTTGAAATTCTTAATAAATTCCAAAGAATTTTATAGAAAGCTTTTTCTTGATTTAATTTATCAACAAGAATTTCTGGAGCTAATTGTTCTTTTAATTCAGGTTTTAATTCAGCTATTTGAAAAACTGATTTAATTATGAAATCTTGAGCATTTTTACCTGCTAATTCTATACCTCTAATTAATCCCAAAATCTCATAAAATGTTAGTTTATCTCCAGGATCAACATTATTAATAATATCGTATTCGTAATGTTGAAGAGCTTTTTTAATTTCTTTGGATTTCAAATGATCAATAATCAACTCAAAGCTGTTAATTAATAAATTCGTGAAAATATTAGTTGCACCTTTAAGAAATAGATCGAATTCTGAAATAACATAAGCACTTTTCTTTTTGATTAAACGTCCTGAAGAGCTAATATCTTTGATTAGAGATAAATCTATGGCAACAGATTCGGAATTTACTAGTTCCAATCTAGCTAATTTTTCAGTATAGATTTTTTTGATAATTCCTATTTCTTCATTGGTTTCATTTAGTATAACTGTACCACTATCAGCTTTTTCTTGACTCATTTCAATGACCTCATTGCCTTTGACTATCTCTCTGTATTATTTTAGTAATCACTGTAATCAATATTAGTGTAAATTTGAGATAGATTGAATTTCTAATGGAATCCTAAAAAATCTTTCTTTAATTTCCAATTGAGGATGTTTTTCTATTAATTTGTTATTGGTAAACCTAAAACAATCTCAATCTCATCTTCAAATTTATTTTTCATGCTTTTTAGTTCATCCAATTTTTCAATAGCTGAATTTTTTGCATTAGTTAAAAGTCTCATATACTTCTTTTGTTCTTCTGAAAGTTCTGTTGTAGTAAATAATTCAATAGTAAGTGAAATTGTTTGAATATCATTAGCGAAATCATGGCGCATATTTCTAGCTATTTTTCTTAAAATTTGATTATGATTATTTAGTGCTTCAATATATAAATAAGATTTCAAAGTATTAACTGTGATATAACCGATAGTTTCTAGTAAAGCTTTTTCGTTTTCTTGAAATACATAATTAGATTTCAAACCAATGCATAAAAATCCTAAAATACGATTTGAAGTGATAAAAGGTATCACAGCAACTGTATGTATAATATTTGAAGTGAAAAATAGTTTCTGCAATTCTTTTTGTTCAGACCATTTGTTAAATATTTGTAATTGTTGTTTTTTGAAGTTACTCTGCAAAAATAACAAATCAATTTTCGAGTCCGAATAAGCTTCTGAATTTACATCAATACCAGATTTCTCTTTCGCTACAAGTTTTTCAGTAAAATCAAACATATAGAATATTGCTAAATCATAGGGTAATTCTTTTTTGAAGAGGGAAATTGTTTTCTTGTAAATATCTTCAAGGGAATTAATATCTTGCATGTTTTGAGTAAAATCATAGAGGATTTTAGCTGCATCAATTTTACTACCGTTGATTAGCATACTCTCACCTTTTGAATTTTATATATATATCAGCAATATTTTTTGTCATAAATTTTCCTCTTTAGATATATTATTTCCTATTTGAGCATTGTTTGAAAATTGTGCTTCTATTTCTCTTGGTTTAACGAAAATAAACATTAAAATTATACTCAACAAGAAGAATCCCATAGAAGCTAATCCACAATAGAAATAACTAGTAGTTTGTTCATATATTACTCTTACAACAATCGCAACAGCCAAAGCTTGGCTAACTTGACCAAAAGCATTATTGATTGATACAGCAGTTCCTCGAGATTGGGGCATAACCTCTGCAACAAAAGCATTATATGATCCCATAGGAATACCGCCAAAGAAATTCAGTAAAATGAAACCAAACATAGCTAATTCTACGGTTTTTGCTATTAAGGGGAATATAGCTATCCATATGCCTGTTAATAACGTGCCAATAAGAATGATTGCCCTTTTAGCCTGTTTTTTATCCGCTAACCAGCTAAAAAACGAGTTACTTATTAAAGCAGCTATTCCAGAACCCATTAAAACGATACCTGATTTATTGGTAGGTAACTCAAAGTCATTATAAAGCCAAGTAGAAAGTATTTGAGTCATTGCAAATAAACCTCCACGTTGAAACAGAGTAATGAAAAACGTACCGATAGCGAATTTATTTTTCAAAACTAGCTGTATTCTTTGCATATAGCTGAGGTTTTCATCATTTCTTTGAGTATCTGATTGAGTACTAATTACATTCTGTTTTGCATTCCTGTATTTTGGTATAATAAATATTAATAATAATGCTACACCTCCTCCTATAATTCCCATAATACCTATTGCCCAACGCCAACTAAGTATAACCGCAATATAGGAATTAATAGGAACGATAACAATAGTTGCTACATAAAATGACGACATAATAATGCCTATTGCTGTCGATTTTCTTTCTTTTGGGAAATATTCACCAGCAAAAGCAATTGTAGCTGGACCAAAAAAGGCTGCACCTAGTCCTGCAATTCCTTGAGCTAATCCCATAACCCAAAATTGAGATGTAAATGAAGAAATGGCTGTTCCCAAAACAAAGATAAACATCCCTGTATAAAGAATAATTTTGTAACCAATACGTTCTGTAATCGGTCCAACAAAAAGAGAAAAGAAAGCAGCAGTCATATTATAAATGGTAAAAATTACTGCTAAACGTGATTCTGTCATAAGAAAATTTGATGAAATATCTGGAACGATATCAGGTAACAATACTCCTAAAATAGTTACCGTTGCCCTCATGGTGAACATTACTAAGAATAAAACTGCTAAAACAAGGTACATCTGAAGAAAATCTTTCCATTTATTCTGTTTAACATTTTGATTAGAAATATCAGTATCAATGGTAGATTTCTTCATAGCGCTTATAACCCCACTAATTTTATAATACTTCCTAGAAGGATAAAAAAAGAATACTTCTGATATTGAGTTATTTCTCAACATCAGGTTCTTTTGTTTTAAAAATTCCTTTAAGTGGTGCCCATTTAATATATGGATTTGCAAATAACATCAGGAAAAACAATAGTGGAAATCTAATCCCTATAAATAAATAAAATAACAAATCATCTAACCACACAAAGGTATTCAACCCAACAAATACTAATACTACTACTGCCATAATTAGCACTAAAATTGACCAAGTCATTTCCCTTTTCCCTAGTGGCCGATGTTTAATCCACATTGCAATTGCAAAGATTGCTGATCCGCCAAAAAAGAACGGACAAAATGAAAATGAAACAATATGTGTTCGTTGATCGATTGTGCTATCCAAGATAGTAAGAATAACCATTATAACATCAAACATATACTATCACCAAATATCTTCAAAGATATGATTATTTCATTATCTATTTAATTTTCTACTTAATTTTTTAAGAAAAAAGAATAATTCGATTAGATAATTGAAATCATTAATTAATTTATAATGAAATTAGATTTCATTATAAGAATAGCTATCCAAGATTAGTATTTATAGTTAATTTCAATTAATTACTTTATAGCTAATTCATTGTGAGTATAATGGGTGTAAAATATCTAGAACTTGAAAGTAAATCGATACTGCATCGAATAGATACTCCTCGCTTACCTTTCAAATGGGGGGCTAATCCATACAGAGGGTGTTTTCATTCTTGCCTTTATTGTTATGCTCGTTATACTCATAGTTATTTGGAATTGGACCCAGAACAAGATTTTGAATCCACTATTTTCATTAAGCGAAATGCTGCACAAACATTGCGAAAAGAATTATCTCATCCAAAATGGCAAAAAGAAATAGTTAATCTTGGTTCAGTTTGTGATCCCTATCAACCAATTGAAAGTACTGAATTTATAACTAGAAATATGTTAAAAGAATTTAAACGATATCACAATCCGTTGATAATTGCAACCAAATCTGATTTGATCACTCGAGATAAAGATATCATAGCAGAAATGTCACAAATAACTAATGTGGAAGTAGCTATATCACTTTCCACTATGAATGATGATTTGAGAAAAGAATTCGAACCAAGAGCACCTTCAACCAAAAAACGTTTGCAAGCGATAGCTGAATTAAGAGAAAAGGGTATTATTGTAAGCGTTTTATTAATGCCTGTTTTTCCTCATTTAAGTGATTCTTTTGCAGAACTAGATGCTATATTTAGAGCGATATCTGAAGTAAATGCTAGTTATGTGATACCAGGAATTCTCTATCTAATAGGTGCTGCAAGAAAACGTTTTCTTGATTATATTGAGCTAAAACATCCAGAATGTAATGAGATTTACCGAGATTATTACAAAAAAAGGTCCCCACCAAAAGAATATAGAGAAAAAATAAACAATCACTTCTATGAGCTAAGGAAAAAATACAATTTATTTAAAATTGAAACAAATAAGTCACCAAAAACATTCAATCAACAACAAACACTTGATTTTTGGGTA
>JAEORM010000035.1 GCA_016840905.1 Candidatus Gerdarchaeota archaeon
GGGAAGCTATCATCAGAAATTGTTTTACCTTGTAAATAAGCCCAGAAAGGAGGACATTGAGCAAAACTTAAACCACCAATGGGTGGACGTAATTTTTCCATTACTTTATCAGCGTCAATTTCAAGAGTAATTCTAAAATAGTCAGCAATGTCTACCCAGTATTCTGGATCAGCTGTTTTAGGAGTACACACAAAATAAGGTTCAAAACCTCCTTGGTAAATGCCTGAAAGATGACCGCTTCTTTTCCAAACTTCCCAGGGAACAACTTTGGGAAAAATCATATTGTTAAATCCTAATGGTTGGTAGAGATTGTCAACAATAATTTTTTTCAATGCCTCTGTAAGAGCAGTAATAGCAGGACCAAAAATCCATTGATTACGATAACTAGTTCTTTGGATCCATCCTTCAGCAATCATAAGGTCTGTAGGATTTTCTTTACAACTAATTTTCTTTTGTTCAGATTTCCAGATAACTAGATGATGTTCATCTTTCCCTCTAATTATTTCTTCAACTATTTTGCTTCTAACAAGTCTAACAATTCGATCAATAGCTCCTTTTTCTATGAAATCAATAGGAATATCTTTCTGTAATACTATAGAAGCAATTTTATCGGTAAATTTGATTGATGATACAAAAGGTAAAGTAAATTCTTTTTGTGGTTTATTTGGAATATCAACATCAATTTTGTAGGATTTAATATCTACCCCACTTATGCCAATTTTAAATTCCTTTCCTAGTTTTTCGCTAAAGAATTTCCTCATTCTAAGTAATGCATGATGAGGTGGTTGAGCAGCACCACTTGTAACAGTTAAAACTAATTCATCTTCTTTGTCACTAATGGATACTATCTCCCATTTCTTAATTCGAGAAATTTCTGATAGATCCTTTTCTTGAATTCCTTTTTCAAACATTTGATGAAGTTCTACAATCCAAGTATTGAATTTCTCTTTAGCTTCAGTAGACATTTTTCCTCGTAACTTGAAAGCAAATTTTAAATTATATTTCATTATTATCCTCAACTTCCTAGAAAAACAAAATAAAGATAAAGTTTTCTGATGCCTTTGTAATAAAATAACTAAAAGCATCAGTTAAATGCCAAATAAAAGATTAAAGGATAAACAAAATAGAGAACTGACATTAAGAAAAGTAAGAGGCTGTAATGAAGTCTCCTTCTACGCTTAATATCAAAGTAGATAGCATTTTGTCGCATTTCTGCTATTTTCTTAAATGAAAAAGGAACGAAGGGATCATCTTTCTCCTTAGATGGATAGAAGATATTTGTTGTTCGGTCCTTATTTATTTTGACATTTTCAATCATGCCTTTCTCTTTTCGTTTAGGATCAAATATAGCTTTGACTTTGTCAGTAAAATCTTTGTAAACTATAGGGAAGAAATATACCTTACCAACCTTTAGTCCTTCTTTATAAACATTCAAATCTTCATATTTCTTTTCTCTAACCATAAATCTAAGTCTTTTTGATTTTGTAGAGACCATCCAAGCTTCAATGTAAACATTGGTTGATTTTTTAATATCATCAAGAACACCATCTAATTTAGAGTAAAAAAGATGATCTTCCGTAATAGGTAGTAGGGCTTCATAAATCGGTTCTTTATCCTTATCATAAATGGTAAACTCAATTTCACTATCAAGGCAATCTTCTATAACATACCCAGTAACGATTAATCCTTTTCCTATAACTGAGGCATCGCTTGGACTAACCATACGTATGGGAATATTCCTTTGACCTCCCCAAACACCAGAAACACCTCCAGAAGCAATTGCAAACCCTCCTAGTGTTAGAAACATAATTGCTACCCAATCAGCAAAGCTTTGAAGACCCGCCTCAAAATTAACATAAATCAACCTTGCAAGACCAATTGCTATTCCTGAAGAAATTAAGAAAATCCCAGCAAATATAAGTATAATTTTGTACATTGCTATAGGGGCTTTAGTTCCCTTTTCTTCCTTCCTAAGTTCTAATTTTAATTCGTCAGTTTTTCCTTCTTCTGCATCACTGAATGCAATTGTCTTATCTTCTGATGACATTGAAAACTCCTCAAGTAAGCTATAACATTATACCTTTTTTTAGCTTTTTTTACCTTTGGAAAAGATTGTATTTTAACTGAATTCCTTAAAAAAGAATAAGACAGTGAAATTTTCTGCATTTTGATTTTAACTTTCACCATTAATCATTCTATAAGCAATTTTTGAAAACTCGGTCGCTGTTTTAAATCGCTCAAGTTTAATAAAAATAACTGCTATTTTATTCCAAAATCTAGCATTTCTTGGTTCAAATTCTAGTAATTTGAAATAGCAACATAATGCTCTATTGTAATTTCCTTCTTCAAAATGTTTCCCAGCTAGATCCTGTATCAGATTTTTATTTTCACCATAGGCAATTAATTTTTTTTCTAAAATATCCGTATGGAGCTTCAGTTGCTTATCTTGTGATGTATTCAATTCATCTGTATTAACGTTTAGCATTATGTTACACCTTAGATAATGATTTCACAATGGATGTGAGTTAGCACTTTCTTGATATTTACTGCATTATTCGATTCAAGGAACTCAAGAAGTTGATTTAATTTTAACCAACCTGCACCAGCTCTTTGCTCATTCAAACCATCGTTATCAATTATTTTCCTACCAATAAATTCAGAAATACGCTTAAAAGGACCCTCCTCTTTTTCATAGCAAGCAGAAATAATGACCTTTTTTCGTGCACATTGAAGGGCATTTTCTAAGAGTTTTTGGTGATGAGGTGTTACATGATGTAAAATGTCGGATAGGATAACTGTATCAGCTTTAAAATCAGATAAATCCTCTAAAATATTTCTTTTGTAAAATGAACCCCGCTTTTTACGATTAGCAAAGGCTAAGAAACTCTCATTTAGGTCAATGCCAATATATTCTATTCCTTTTGGAAGAAATGGTTGTAAGCTAGCTGTGCCACATCCTAAGTCTAGTACTGATTGCCCTTCTATTTTTTGGGTTAATGCTTTTGGGATTAGCTGTTTTGGATCATTTAGCCATAAAGCGAAATCATAAATTCTTGGATGCTGATACATAATTCCAAGTTTTAGTCGTTCCTTTAAGCCTACTCGCCGTCTTTTGTTTCGTATTTTTGTTTTGGATGGATGTAGTGCATTTGCACTAAATGAATTTAAATTTGATAGCTGAATATTTGCTTCTTTCATTTCTTTAACCTTAAGTTAACTATTTTAGAAATTCTTTAAACTCCATACAAAGTTTTTTCTTTAAATAGGTCTAAATTTAGTTTGATGAAAAAATTTAGCAAACATTTTTGTATATTTAAATTGAAAATAACTCAAGATGATTATTATGAATCCTAAAACAAAAGTGACTATTGCTGGGTCAGGCTTTGTTGGTTTGATTACCGGCGCAGTATTTGCTGATAGAGGGTTTGAGGTTGTTGTTTTAGATATTGATGAAGAAAAAATAGCAAAAGTCAATGCAGGTCAAACCTTCTTTTTTGAACCATATTTAGATACATTACTACAAAGAGTTGTGTTAGAAAAGAAGACATTATCCGCTTGTAAAAGCAGTCCTGAGGTTATCCTCTCCTCTGATGTTACCTTTATTTGTGTTGGAACACCTCCTCAGGAAGATGGCAGTTGTGATCTACAATTTATTCGAAATATTGCTGCTGATATTGGTAAAGCAATAGGCATCAAGGATTCGTATCATCTTACAGTTGTAAAATCAACTGTTATACCTGAAACAACAAGAACTATTGTGAAACCGATTCTTGAAAAGGAATCAGGAAAAAAAGCTGGAAAAGATTTCGGCTTATGTATGAATCCAGAATTTCTCCGTGAAGGACAAAGCGTCCATGATACTGTTTTCCCAGATCGTATCATCATTGGTGAGTTTGATCCAATTGCGGGAGAAAAATTAGCTAGCATTTTCAAAAATTTGTATCAATTAAAGGATGACGACTTTGGCAAAACTTGGGAAAAGATTTTCTCTAAAAAAGTAGATTTGCCACCAGTTTTACGACTATCATTGGAAACAGCTGAATGTATAAAATATGCAAACAATTCTTTCCTAGCAACAAAAATCTCGTTCATAAATGAAATGGCTAACATTTGTGAAAGAATTCCTGGGGTAGACATAAAAGATATTGCAAAAGGTATCGGATTGGATCCAAGAATAAATGAAAAATTCTTAGGAGCTGGTGCTGGTTTTGGTGGGTCATGTTTCCCTAAAGATGTCAATGCAATTATTCATTATGCCAAATCAAAGAATTATCAACCTGGACTACTTACAAGTGTTTTGGAAATAAATGATCATCAAGCAAAAAGAATGGTTGAATTAACAGAAGAATGCTTAGGAACTGTTGAAGGAAAAACAATTGCCTTACTAGGTTTGTCATTTAAACCAGAAACAGATGATATGCGAAATGCCCCTTCAATAAAGATAATCGAACAATTATTAGCTAGAAATGCAAAAATCGTTGCTTATGATCCAAAAGCTATTCATGAAGCTAAAAAGATTTCATCTATAGGAAATAAAATTCAATATGTAAATTCAGTAGATGAAGTATTACAGAACGCGGATGCTTGTTTACTAATTACAGAATGGTCTGAATTTAAGGAACTAAAACCAAGTAATTTCAAAATAATGAAAAATCCTATTCTAATTGACGGTAGAAGAATTTATGAACCCAAAGAATTCTTGAAAGAAGGCATAACCTATGTAGGAATAGGTTTTGGTGTTAGGAATAAGTAAAATAGGATAATAGTAGGCGATTAATTTATGCTTGAAAAGATTTCTCTAACAGAAGGAGCTTTACCATTCGCAAAAGAATTGATGAATAATGCTGAAAACCTTAAGGTAGATGTTTTAACAATAAATGAGGCCAAAGTAATTGATTGTGGCATTAACGTTGAAGGTAGCATTGATGCAGCTTTACTTTTCATAAAAATCAGTTTGGGTGGTTTAGCTACGGTTGAGGCTCTCTATCCAAAAGGAAATGATGATTTATCCTATATAACCATTCAAATAACCAGTGATCAACCAGTTTTAGCAACATTAGGTTGTCAAGCAGCTAGTTGGAATATTGCTAAAGGTGATTTTTTTGGTATGGCTTGTGGTCCTGGAAGAGCTCTTGCTCAAAAACCATCAAAAATCTACAAACTATTAGATTATCAAGAAGAACATGAAACAGCAATACTTTGTATAGAATCAGATAGTTTGCCAACAGATGAAATAGTAGATTATCTAGCTGAGAAATGTAACGTTGAAAGGAAAAATCTCATTTTATTAATGATTAAAACTGCCTGTATTGTTGAATATTATCAAATGGCTGCTCGAGCAATAGAATTAGGGATCTTTAAATTAGTAGAACAAATGAACTTTCCAAAAGAACAGATCTTATCTGCAAGTGGAACAGGATTAGTTGCACCATTTTCTAATGATAAGGAAATTTCAAATGATCGCGTAAATAATGCTCTAATTTATGGAACAAAATGTGATTTAAAAATTAAATCTGAAAACCAAAACTTAGCTGATTTGGTAAATAAAATACCATCAAAATCATCCGAATTTTTCGGTAAAAGTTTTCTTGAGGTATTTAATGCTGCAGGGAAAGATTTTGCTAACTTCGACCTATCTTTATTAGCACCAACAGAAGTTAGTTTAATTGTACAAGACAGTCATGAGAAATATCAAGCTGGGAAGATTGATATAGACTATTTAAAGAAATTTTGGTAATTAAAAATCAAAAAAATTCTTTCTTATATAACAAGCAAAAATAAAAAGGGTTATTTAATAAGTAACCCTAATAATCATAACCTTCATTA
>JAEORM010000036.1 GCA_016840905.1 Candidatus Gerdarchaeota archaeon
AAATAAGTGGGATATCTAATTCATGAGCGATGTCTCGTAAATTCTCGAGATATTGAATTGTCCAATCTTCAAAGAAAGATTGCCAGATCATGGATTTTGCTACGTTCAAACCATCTTTTGGTGGCTGAACTTCATCAAAACAAAGATAACTCTCAACACAATAGACACTCAAAGTTTGGACATTGCCAAATTCCTTTTCTAACCACTCATGAAAACTCTGAATGGTAAATTCATTAAAATCGATATTTCCAACATTAAAGTTATACATTAAACCTGTTTCATTGTCGAGTTGAAAGATCACAATTGGATTTTCAAAATAGACTTTTAACTCTTGTTTTAATTTTTTATACCATCTTTTAACTAACTCGAGATATTTCGGATGATTAAGACAAACATTGAAATATTCATCAGTTCTATCAAAACTTCCGTCCACTTTTTTCACTATTACTTCGGGATACAGCTCAGCAATCCAAAGGGGAATGCCAAAACCAGGATATTCAGAGTAAATAAATGGTCCTGGACGGATGATCACTGGCAAGGCTAATTTTTGACAAATAGCGAGGAATTCGTGAAGATTCCTCCTAGGGTGAGTATCACCCTCAAAATCAAATTGGTCTTCATATAATTCATGAAAAATCCATGGGATATAAGTTGAAATAACATTAATTTTCCCTTCATCTTTAAGGACTGAAAGGTCTTTTTCCCAATTTTCTGGGTCAATGCGGAAGTAGTGGTATTCCCCTGATCTAAGAAATGTCTCCCTATTATTTAGCTGGAAACGGCCATTCATGGTGGTTAGTTGGAACATTAGTCAATTGACCTCCGATTTTTCATTTTAAACGATTTATTATAACACTATTTTGCTTTTATTATCTAATTAAAAGTATTGCCATAGTAAAGAAACAATTGAAACAAATAAAAAAAGATATTTCTCAGATTAATATTAAAAAACAATCTCTCGAAGAGAATTTTGAGTAATATACTTCTTGAAATTTATTCCATTCATCAAATTCATGAATTCTGGATTAAACTTGTAAACCAGAAGCATTTTATAAATGCATGAAAGGTTATAATGTGAAATGATGGGTTGGAATAATAGTGGTGTTCCTCCTAAAGAAAAAATTATCCGAAGTAGCTGTTTCAAAGCTCTTCAATTATTTATAGGAGAGATAACCGGATGTCTCACAACAAAACAAAATTATTAGCTACTCTAATAATAAGTCTTATTTTATTTAACAGCGGAAGCTCAGTAGCAATCATACAATTAACTACTTTTGAAATCCAGGCAATACCAAATAATTATAGTGTTATTTTGATGATCGGTGATGGAATGGGTTTTAATCATGTTAAATTAGGTCGTTATGTTGAGGTAGGTAAAGAAAATAATCTTACTATGGAATTATTACCAAAAAGATACTCCGTTTACACCAATAATATCAATGATCTAACAACAGATTCAGCAGCAGCCGCAACAGCGTTAGCAACAGGAGTGAAAACCAATAATGGGAAAATAGCTGTTAGTATTGCTGGTGAAATATTGGAAAGCATTTTGGAAACTGCAATAGAATTGGGAAAATCAACTGGAATAATAACGACAACTTATATTCAACATGCTACTCCAGCATGTTTTATGGCACATGTCTCTAACAGAGGTAACTATGAGGAAATAACAAACCAAATAGTTGAAAATGCTAATGTGGATGTTTTATTAGGAGGGGGTTTATCTTATATGTCCGAACAACAAATTGAAACGATGGAAACCAAAGGCTATACTTATGTAACAAATAAAACGACATTGGAAGGTCAAATTTCAGGTCGAATACTAGGTTTGTTTTCTGATGGAAATATGCCTTTTGAAAAGGATCGTAATTATACTATCACACCTTCCTTAGCAGAAATGACTGGGAAAAGCATTGAGATTTTAGCACAAGATACAGATGGTTTTTTCCTCATGGTAGAAGGAGGGAGGATTGATAGTGCTGCCCATTCTAATGATAAGGTAGGGGTTGCTTTAGAAACAATAGCCTTTGATAAAGCAATGCAGGTAGCATTGAAATATACTAAGGAACACTCAAATACTATACTCTTGGTAACAGCAGATCATGAGACAGGCGGATTGGCAATTGTTTCAGATGAGCTTGATGGAACAGTGCCAAAATTTGGTGATACCGAAGAGCAAAATCGAACATTAAGGATCTCTCGAGTAAACGATATCACAGTTACTTGGAAAACGGGAGGGCATACAAGTACTCCAGTACCATTCTTTGCTATTGGTAATGCACTTGCAGAGCTAAAAACAAATTATCTAATTGACAATACTGAAATCCATCAGGTAATGTATGATTATTTCTTAGGAAATGAACTTACACTCCCTATTCTATCAGAACCTATCTCTTTGAATCAATTATGGCTATTTTTAACAGTATTAGTGATTTCATTAATCACTATCACTAGTTTGACAAGAAGAAAACAGAGACAAAAAAGAAGAAAGCACTAAAAAATCATAGATCACTTGTTCGAATTTTAAATGATCTTTGAGCGGCAACACCACGATGGGTTTCCTTAAGCTGTTTGTGGACAAATTTGCCAGTAGGTCCTATGATAACATTACCAACTAAAATATGGGATTTATCGTTTTTCGAGAAACCATCTTCATTGAACAAATATTCGAAGGAAACATTACGACTACCATCACGTTCTTCCACAAGGGACATAATGGTCAATTCTTCTAGTTCGTAATGTGGTTGCAGAGGATTACCCCAACCTGTTTCTAGATGAATAAACGAAAGAATAAGATCTTTCACTTCTTCGAATTTAATATTGATTCCTCCATTATATAAATAGAAGCAATATACAAATATAATCTTATCTAATCTAAACATATATTAAAAAAACCAACTTCTTTTTTAGTAACATGTTTATTTATTCTTTAAAATAAGGTTCCTAAGGGGCAAACTCATCAATGGAGACTTTTTATGATTATTTTTGTCAATGGAGAAATAACCGCTAAAATATTTTCTAATATAGAAAGCCTAGAAGAGAAAAATCAATAATTAAAAAAAAGATATTTTATGATTAAAAAGATATTAGTAATGAAAAATCTATGGTTTCTATAACATGAATGGAATTGAGGAAAAAAAGGACCAGCAATTAAATTTCTGCCCTAATTGTGGAACAAAAGTCGATAGAGAAGAGGTAGATGGCATTAGCATTAAAAGAACCATTTGTATTCAATGCCACAAGGATATTGAAGAATTATTATCGAACATTCTGCAGGAAAGATTATTTGTTAAAGAATGCACAAACTGTCGAACCATTGGAACGATTGATGCAAAATTTTGTTTTAATTGTGGCTCAAAGGAATTGGTCAGAAGACCACGATTAGCAAAAAGAACCAAAAGATTGGTAGGTAAATCATCAGAAAAGAAAGTTATTGATCCCGTTCTGAAAAATATCTTATATATTAATTCACCAATGATACTTTTTACAATAATCTATGGGATAGTTAGAATAATTTGGAAAAGTAATTTCCCTAAAGGGGTAAATATCCTTTTTGCAACAGTTATTATTCTAACGCTATTTATGGACATAGTTTATTTAACAGGTTTAACCTTTAGAACTATCAAAAAAAGAAGGATAGTAAAACGAAGGGTAAGATTGGAAAAATTTTTTGAAAAAGAAGAAGAAGAGGATAAAGAAAAATAAAAAAATAAAAAGAAAAAAAAGAAGAACCGCTAGGTCTTTCTTCTTTTAATGATTGTTGCACCAATTGCTAGACAGAATAATGAAACTACTACAGGAATGATAGGTAATGGTGCTGTTGGAGTTTCAGTTACAGTAGTCACACCTATCAACCAATCAATATCCAAATCATAGGTTAAATGACCATCTGGATACCATGTTTTTGAAGCGGTAACTTCTATAGTTTCAGTATCATTGGAAGCAGGTAAAGTAACTTCGTAAACACCAGCAGAAACGAAACTAGCAGTATATTGTTCACCATTATAATCTATTTTTACAGTAGCATCATTAATAGGCAAACCAGCTTGATCAGTTACCAAATATTGAATGGTGTGATTGGGTTGAGCTAATAATTCATCATAAACATCAATGTAGAGTGCAGGTGAAGCATAGGGGATATAAATATGGACATAATTGTTGATGTAAACAGGAACATAATAGATTGTGGTTATGAAAATGGGTATAATAATAGGAATGAAGATAATTCGGATAGGATTAATGATAAGAATATTCAATTGAACAACAAAGATCAATTGAATGAACCAAAATTCAAAATGGAAAATAAACGTAACTTCCCAAATAAGGATGGAAATGAAAACAAAGACAATTTCGATGAACTCGTAAACAATAACAATTTGTGATTCATAAATTTTTATTTCAATTGATTCATAGATGATGACAATGATCAGTTCATAAATTGCAAGGTATAGGATGATAGTAATATCCCAGATAATGAAAACAATTCGTTCAATAAAGAAACCAAAATACCAAGTAATAGAGATGTAAGCAAAGATCAAGATAAACATGTTAGCATGAAGGTAAATAGTTACCCCTAGCCAGGAAACACAAATGCCATTAAAATCAATAGTGATGGAAATAGTGGCATCCGAATAAATCGGTAAAAAGCCTCCCGGAATAGTTCCTGTAACTAATCCTGTAGCAACATACTCAATACCAAAAACACCTTTGGCCTCATTCCAATTAATAATCACTAAACCAGGAAGCTCAGAGGAATTAATAAGAAATTCAGTTTCATTAAATCTAGTAATAGTTACCGCACCATAATCTCCTATGATAAAAAGATCGGAACCATCATAGGAAAATGATGTCGAACTATCATAGGCAAAGAATTCTTTGGTATCAGTGTTATAAGTAAAAGCTAAGGTATCAGGTACTCCCATAATTGCTCCACCCCAGACTTCATTATTATCACCGCTGTTTTGAAGATACAATTCAAAGTCAGGTGTCTGAACATGTAACTCATGTTCCTCCTCATCAAGAGTGAAATCAACACTAAAAACAAACTCATCAGCTTGAGGTGATAAAGGAGCATCCTCTACAATATAGCAAGTAACACCAACAGTTGTTGCGTTATGAACCAAATCTAATTCATAGGTGTTGTTCAATAAGAGAATGGTTTTCTGAGCAGTTTGCTCAATAATATTAATGGTATTACCATCGTAATTATAAACCGAATTAGCATCAAAACTATCTTTACTTGCCTGCTCAGGGGAAATTTGAGCATCACCAGAAAAAACAGGTAAAAAGGCAAGAAGAGAGATAATTAGGACTGAATAAATCACTTTAGATTTCAAAATTTATTTCTCCGCAATAATGAATCAATATATTTACAATAATGAAACCTTAAAACATACTAGAAAAACGTTACTGTTGAAGTAAAAACAGCAAAAAAATAGTCTGGGAATTTTAAT
>JAEORM010000037.1 GCA_016840905.1 Candidatus Gerdarchaeota archaeon
AAAGGCCCCTTGGCTTCAATGATACTTGCTGCAGTAAAAGCCGCTGAAAATCCCAAATGCAAAGCAAAGCTTATTGTTGCTAGTGTTGTTGAGGAAGAAGCAACCAGCAAAGGAATAAAAAATTTAATAAAAGACGGTATTAACGCTGATTTCGCTATATTCGGAGAGCCTAGTGGAGTAGGAAATATAACAATAGGCTATAAAGGCAATTTACACATTAAAATTATCTGTAAAACAGAAACAGGGCACTCTTCAACACCATGGGCTTATGAAAACGCTCTTGAGAAGGCATTTGAACTATGGAATCAAATAAAAAATAAATTCAAAACTGGCAAAAACCCCCAAAATCCCTATTATGTAGTAACAGCTTGCCTTACACAAATAAAAGGTGGTTTTGCAAACTCTGTAATTCCTTTTAAGAGTGAAATGCACATAGACCTTAGAATTCCACCGCCAAAAACATCAAAAGAAGTTCTAGATGACGTTGTTAATGAAATTGAGAAGTATTTAATAAAAAATCCACAAACAAAGATTGTCCATTCAGTGGAAGATTCAAATGAGCCTTTTGAAATAAGTAGGACGTCGCCACTTGTACGAGCTCTTTCCTTTTCTATAAGAACCATCACTAAGAAACCTGTGGTTTTATTAAAGAAAACTGGTACGGGGGACATGAATATACTTGGGCGTGCCATTAAAGCTCCAATCGTTACTTATGGACCTGGTGACTCTCACTTAGATCATACAAAGGAAGAGCACATAAAAATTCAAGATTATTTAAAAAGTATCGAAATTTATGAAAAAGCCATAATTCGATTATGTGAATTGCATAACAAATAAAATTATTGATTTAATTTTTATTAGTGAATCTTATTTATTTAATTTAAATTCTTCATGAATTGCGTTTACAGCAAGTGATCCATATTTCTCTTTTACAACAAAAGAAATGTTAAGTTCTGAAGATCCTTGAGCTATCATCCGAATATTTATGTTCTTATTTGCAACTGCTGTAAAAATTCTGGATGCAACTCCCATTGAACCTTTCATATTAGCTCCCATCGCTGCGATAACACAAACATCATCCTCATAACTTATTTCATTACCCGAATTATTACCTAATAATGCTATTTCTAATGTACTCATTGCACGTTCTGTTTGGTTTCTACGAATAATTATAGAGATATTTGCTTCTGAAACAGCTGATGACACCATCATTATATTGATATTCTTTTTTCCTAAAATATTAAATATCTTAGCATAGCTTCCTGGTGCACCAACCATTCCAGCACCTTTAATGTTAATCATTGATACATCTTTGATTAATGCTATAGCTTTGACAACTTCTTTTGATTCAACCTCTGGTCCTTCTGATATTAAAGTTCCTTTGCTTTCAGGATTAAATACATTCAAGATTCTCACGGGGATATGTTTCTTAATTACAGGTTCCAATGCTCTAGGATGCATGGCTTTTGCTCCGAATATGGCCATTTCCGCTGCTTCTCCGTAAGATAATCCATCAATAGTTTTTGCTTCTTTAATTATCTTAGGATCTGATGTCATTATTCCATCTACATCTGTCCATATCCAAACTTCATCAACGTTGAGAACAAAACCTAATATTGTGGCAGTATAATCTGACCCACCACGGCCCAAAGTAGTTATAACCCCATCTTGATCTGCGGCAATATATCCAGTAACAACTGGAATGATCTTTTTTTCTAGCAATGGTTCTAATCGATTTATAACTTGTTGTGTTGTAAAGTTCATTAAAGGATTTGCTTCTCCAAATTTAGAATCTGTGACTATTCCCACTTCTTTCCCTGTGAAGTGTTGAGATTCAATCTTCTGATCATTTAGTGTAGCTGAGACTATTATTGAGGATAATCTTTCTCCAAAAGATACTACTTGATCTTTGCTCTTTAAGGTAAGTTCGCCTACGTAGCAAATTCCTTTAAGAATTTTTTCAAGTTTTTCGATTACTTTTTTAACTTTATTTTTTGTCTCTTTTTTTATTTTTTCACTTTTTATTGCTTCATTTATTACACGAATGTGTTTTTCAAATAATTTATTAATAAATTTTAAAATGTTTTCTTCCTTTCCACTTTTAATTTTATTTGCTGCTTCTAAGAGCTGATCAGTCACATTTGCCAATGCAGACACTACAACAACAATTTCATGTCCTTTTTTTGAATTTTTTCTAATAATATTTGCTACATTGCAAATGTTTTTCCCATTGCTAACTGAAGTTCCACCAAATTTCATTACAATTCTTTTCAATTTTATTCCTCCCATTTTCAAAATAGCATTCTGTTAGCTAAATTATATTTAATATCTAGCAGATCCCTTAATATTGCACCAGCAGTTTCAACACCACCCGCACCTATACCAATAATTGTTTGTTTTCCAGCAGATTCTGAAATGAATGTTACTGCATTGAGAACACCACTCACGCATAATGGATCATTTCTCCGGATCTCCTTTGGAGCTACAGTTGGTTTTCCATTTATTGATCCAATTAATTTTATTCTATTTCCTTTTTTTGTAGCATTATTCAATTCTTTTAATGTAATGTTTTTAATTCCATTAACCTTGACATCTTTCAATGTGAATTTTTTGTTAAATATCCAATTGCCAATAATCACAACTTTGCAGGCTGCGTCTATACCATTTATGTCCATTGAGGGATCAGTTTCTGCATAACCTAGTTTTTGTGCAAGGTCTAGTGCTTTTTTGAATGTAACTCTTTTCTCCGCCATCTCTGTTAGAATATAATTTGTGGTTCCATTTAAGATACCGTGCATCTCATTGATCTTATCTCCAGAGAGACATTTTTTTGCGAATTCTAAGATTGGAGTACCTCCTCCAACGGTTCCACTAAAGCGTAACAAAACTTTGTTATGCT
>JAEORM010000038.1 GCA_016840905.1 Candidatus Gerdarchaeota archaeon
GTAACAGTTTTTCGTAATTTATCTATTTCACTATCTTTCTGTTGTATACCTTCTTTGTAGCTATTCATTGCAGCGGTTGCTTCTTTCAAATTAACTTCCAATTCATCAGCACGTTCACGTTCCATTGCTAATAGTTGATCCAATCTGTTTTTCTCAGATTCCAATTTCTCCGAACCAGAGGCTTTCATTTGTTGAACACGTTTTTCTAATGAATCAATTTGTTCTTTTTGTGCTTCAATTGTTTTTTGTTGTTCTTCAAATAGGTCTTCCTTTTCTGTAAGCAATGAAGAAGCTTGATCTCTTTCTTGAGACAAATCACCAAATTGAGATTGTAAATCTTCTATTTCCATACGTTGTTGGGCTAATGTCTCTCCTAAATCCATAACTTGTTTTTCATACATTTCAATAGTACGTTTCTGTTCGTCTACCTGTTCCTGAAGACGATTTAATTCATCAATCTGTCCTTCCCCTTTTATTTTGATTTTATTTTGCTCATCTTCAAAAGTCTTTTGTGATTCAATAATTTGAGCTTTTAACCGAGTGTTTTCTTGTTCTAATTCAGCAATTCTTTGGGTAGCTTCACCACTAAAACTTAGATTTCCAGATAATGCACTACTAAGTGTATTACCCAGTATTTTACTTCCATTACCAGAGGTATTGGTAAGAATTTGTTTCATATAATCTAATTCAATTGATTTAATTGTATCAAAAATTTTTCCAACATCTTGTGGTGAATAGCTTGCTTTTGAAGTGGCCAGAAAATTATTCTTTTGTTCATCAAACCTTGAAGAAAATTGTAATTCAATATTAGATTTCAAATCTTGCATTTCAGCAAGAAAACGAACAACAGATTGCCTTTTTATTTCATCAATATTTGGTGGTTGTGACATTCTAAAGCCTCTTTCAATTAATAATTACTAATTATTTTTAAGTACTTCACTAATCAGTAAATGATATTATATTTTTGCTTTTTTAATAGTTTAGCTTGGTATATACATCATCAAATTAGTAAATAAATATACTAAATATCTAGAGGATATATTTTTTCCTTAAAAAAACCTTTTTTTGCAGTATTTTTTGTGAAAATAAAATATCTATCTATTATTAGCCATCAATAGTTAACTGAAAAATATCCTCATAATAGAGGTAGAAATTTTGCAAGAATGAACGAAATTTTGTGAAAGGGACAATTGGAACTTGTTCATAGAAAAATAATTCATCATCTAACCAGGTGATTATGATAGGTATTAGTTTTAATGTTTTCCAAGAACTAACATTTATTTTCTGCTTTAAATTCTCAATGGAATCTTTAACTGCATGAATTCTTTCAAGTTGATCTTCAGCTGCTTTTTTCAAAACTGATTTCTTACCAGTTCCACCATAATGCTTACAATCAATAAGTAAAACATAAGGTTTGTTTTTTAAAATAACATCAATTTGATATTTGCGCTCTTCTGTAGAGAAATTCAAGCCTGTTTTTGACTCGTAACCGAATTCATCACCAACGATTGTTGTTAAAATCTCAAATTCTTGCCAAGAAAGTTCTTTAATGATTCGATCAAAGTCCATGCCATTTTTTGCCCATAAAATAGCTAATCGTGCTCTTTGTTCTCGTGTTATTTGATAATTATCATCAATCGTTTTTTGAAAGGTAAATCCATTAGCTTTAAGTTCTTCTAAAAATTTAATTACGCGTATACTGTTGGTCATTTCTTCTAATTCTTTGACTATAATGAATGGCTCTATTTTGGTTTGATGTAGAAGTAAAATCGCTAATTCTTTATCCAAGAGTTCCTACCAACCATTAAAAATGAGTAATAATAATTAAAAATAATTTGGATAACAATGAAGCATTGTCTAAGAAAAGCGAAAGTTTTAAACAATTAAATTAATGGTACTATAAAAGAAAGATAATGAATTCTTGGTGAGAAATTTGTCAAAACACATTCTTGTAACTGGTGGTTGTGGTTTTATTGGTAGTAACATTGTTAAAAGATTAGTCAGAGAAGGCTATTATGTATCCGTAATAGATGATTTAACAACTGGTAAAAAAGACTACATACAGGAATGTTTAGAGGGGAAAAATTGCCAATTGATTGAGGAGAGCATAGTTGATTATGCTGCAATGGAGCGAGCTATGGAAGGTATAGATGTTGTGATACATGAAGCAGCAAATCCTGATGTTCGTTCAAGTAAAGATAATTTATTTAGAGATTTCGAGATTAATGTGAAAGGTACATTAAATATTCTTCAAGCAATGGCTACACATGACGTATCTAAAATTATTTTCGCATCCTCAGCTGGTACTGTTTATGGAGAAACTGAAAAAATACCAACACCTGAAAATCATTTTCTAGCTCCAATAAGTCATTATGGAGCATCAAAAGCAGCAAGTGAACAATATCTTTCAAGTTTTTCTAGCCTTTACAATATTGAAGCTTACTCACTAAGACTTGGAAATATCTATGGCCCACCATCCAATCATGGTGTTATGTTTGACTTTTTTATGAAATTAAAAAAAGATCCGACATCATTAGAGATACTTGGTAATGGTCAACAAGTGAAATCTTATCTATATGTCGATGATTGTGTTGAAGCACACATATCTGCTTTAAACACTGAAAAATCAAAATATATGGTTTTCAATATTACCTCGAATGAAGCAACTACTGTAAATCAAATTGCTTCTGAAATGATCAACGCTATGAATTTGAAAGAAGTGAAATTATCATACACGGGTGGAGAACGAGGTTGGGAAGGAGATGTAAAAAGAGCTGTTGTTGACATTACAAAAGCTCAAAAGATTCTACATTGGTCTCCGAAAATAAAAATTAGTGAAGGAATTAGGAACTATGTCTCTTGGTTGAGAGATAAATATCCTTAAAATTAGTTTAATTTCATTAAATCAACTAATTCATCCATTGCAGTTATGTGTTTCCAAATATTGATATTATATTTATTGGGGTCTAATTCATCTTTATTAAATAAAATAAATCTAATATTAGCATTCTTGGCTGCCATGCCATCTACCCAAGAATCACCCACAAATACCACATTAATAGGATCTAATTGTAATTTTTGAATAATAAGCTCTATTCCTTCCTTATCAGGTTTCATTTTTGTGATATCATCTCGTGCAACAATTAAATCAAAGAAATCTTTTATTTGAAATCTTTCTAATACTTCTAAAGTAGGCATACGAGAATTATTAGTTAAAATAGAGATTGAAAAATTATTTTCATTTAACCATTTAAGCATAGAAATAACCTCAGCATCAATAGAAATATTCTCCATTCCTAAACGTTCGAAATTTTCAACTACTTTCCATAATTCTAATGCAATATTGGTATTATTTTCGTCATCATATTTTTTAGCTTCATCAATAATATTTCCCGCAGTATATCTATTGGGGATTTCTTCGTCTCGTCCAAGATCAATCCCATACTCCCTGATCATTTGTGCTAAGCTGATTTTCATTGCTGGAAAATTAATATTAGATTTAGCAAGTGTATTATCAAAGTCAAAGATTATACCAAATTTCTTTTCAGTCATTATTTCACCGCATATATTATTTGTCATTTTCTTTAGAATCATTGGTTAAAATCGAATGAGCGGATTTACTAATTCCTTTTGTTATTTTAGTATTTGTTTTAACAATGGTTTTCCCACCTATAATAATAAAATTATCAAGTGAAAGATCATTGTTATTTAGAGGTTTTTCGGGTAAAATTATTACATTATCACCTACAAGTATTTCTTCCGCAGAAATAAAATTAGTAATATTGTTGTTAGCACCAATACGACAATTATCCATAATTAAAGAATTACTAATACTAGTATTTAATCCAATTTCACAATTTTTGCCAATAAACGTATATGGCCCAATAATTGCTCCCGATTCTATTAATGTTTCTTTTCCAAGTAAAACAGGTCCTCGTATTATTACATCAGATAATTTTAACTCCAATCTTTCCTCAAAGTAGATCTCTTCTGCTGCTTTAAATCCAATACCACCTCCACTATGAAATTGCATACAAAGTAATTTTGGATTTGGTAGCAAGAAATTTTGAGCTTGAAATAGGTCAAATGGATTTTCAAGACTCATCCATTTTTGGGTTATTACTGCAGCAATAGTTTTTGTTGTACCAAGCATAGATATTGCATCAGTAATTTCATATTCTCCTCGAGAAGAAAGTGGCGTTTTCTTTAAAGCTTCGAAAATCTCTCTCTCAAATAAATAAACCCCAGCATTGATATAACCAATCTCATCACTGATTTCCCCACTCACTTTTTCCTTTATCGCTAAAACCTTGCCATCAGCAGTTATTTGTAATTGACCATAGCGTTTATTTTTTCCAGGAAAAACAAGCATCGTGCATGCTGCCTGAATTTTATTATGGTGTTCAATAAGATTAGGTAAAATTACTTCTAAATTAGTTAAAATATCACCATTTAAAACTAAACATTGTTGGAAATCCTCAATAAAAGGTTCAGCTTGAGCTAAAGCATCACCTGTTCCTTGTGGAGGATCTTGTATTGCAAACCTAACTTTTGTTGAAAATTTGGTTTGAGAAAAAAGCTCTTTCATCGCTTCTTTTTGCCAAGGTGAAATAACTAGAACTAATTTATCAAGTAATCCTGTTGAATCAATCATTTCAGCTAATTTCAATAGTAATGGTTGATTAAGTATTGGAAGAGATCCTTTTAACCTTGTATCAGTAAGAGGTTGCATACGTTTTCCTTTACCCGCTGCTAGAATTATAACAATCATTGACCAATCACACAAGACAATAAACGTCTATTACTTAGTAATGACCTATTTTAAGTTTGTTTGAAGATTCCAGTAAATACAAATAAAGAATAAAAGAAGCTACTCGGTAAAAAACCGAGATAACTAACTAGTTAAAACAAGTAATTGAAGCTGAGTGCGAATTCGTAAATATTCTTTCGCAAAATCAACAGAAGTAACGTCGGCCCAATGGAAGCGTTCTTCTATATCGAAGAGCTCTTCTTCAAGTTCAAGCTTACGTTTGTTAATATATTTCTCACGTTCAGATGATTGATCTACCTTGGAACGACCTGCTAAAGCACTCTTGATACGAGCGATTTCAAGTTCCTTCTGTCTCAATACTTCATCTAATTGATCCTTTTGACGGTTGTAAACCTCAAAAGCATCTGTTGGAGGTGTTTTAGGTTCAATACCTTTCTCAAGTAAATGACGGGCAGGACGCAAGGGTTCTCGAGCGAATAAACCTTTAATGGAGTTTGCTACTTGAAAAAGATGATATTCTGGACTCCAGCGTTTAACAATCCAAAGATCAATGATGCCACCTTTAGAAACTCTAGGATGTTCAACTTCAGAAATCATTTTCACTAAAGGAGGAGTAGCTGGGAATCCATCAAGGATTTCAATTTCTACAGTAAAATAACGATCTTTAAATTCTCCTCTACCTGGTATTAAGCCACGCCAACAGGTCATATCACCTTTCCACGGCTCAAATCCACGACCTTTTTCGTACATTAGATTCGCTTCGCGTGCGAGAATAATATCGGGAATATTTTTTATTACCATACTAATAACAACTCAGTAAATCTTCTAATAGTTTATGGGTGTTCGTACTTATTAAACAATTCTTTTTGGTCAAACTATTATTATTGCTCTTTTGGAGCAAATAACCATTTATTCTCTTCAAAATCGTATAGATCATATAAAGGAACAAGTTGTGCTTTTACCACTGCTACAGTATAAAAAAGAGCTTGAATTTTAGCATCTATAAAAGTTCGATTTAATAAATCCTTGATATAATGGAGATGAGATACTCCTGGAATGGTAAGAACTATCCGATCATAAAGATTCATTTGTCCAAGGAAAGAAAAAACACGAATTTTATCTATTGTATCATTGATCAACTGTTCAGGATATTGATCAATGTTAGGAATTTCAATAATTAAAATATCTCTACCTTGTCTCGAGAGTGAACGCATATAGAAATAATAAGTAAGAAATCCTCTCTTTCGAGCGCGAATTTCAAGTTGATTAGCAAAATCAGTTTGGGCATCTACATCTACAGTGCTTATATCATTCATTTGATATAATTTAACCCATTCATTTATCCAAACACCATATCTTGACCTTAAAAAGTGTTTATTATTTAGGATTGAAAGGAAGCAAAGTAAATTATAATCAATAGGAGAATCATCATCAATCTCCATTGAGAATTCCTTTTTTGTTTGAGCAAAAGTGTATTTCTTTATAGGAAGATTAGCTTCACCATCAATCAGTTTTTGAAATGCTTTTTTACTAGGAATAAATTGCTTATCAATAATAGAAGCAAAGTGTTTCTTTTCACGTATTATTTGTAAGGTGAATTCCTCGATGAGTCCTTTGTGTTGAAATTCTACTAATTTCGAGTCTAAATTATTAGCAATAATATGTGGGCAAAAAAGTGTTGGAGTATAAATAATGGGTTGTTCAAGATATTTCTCACGAAAGATTGCTTTTACGTAAGGAATTTTCTCGATAACATTGTAAACCGTTTCAAAAGCTTTCTCATCTTTTAATTTAATCTTCAAAAAATAATTATGCAAGTTAAGTTTTTCTAAATTGAGTTCTGCACGCCAAAAAGCTGAATATTTATCAGTAATAAACATAATTTGCTTTCGAACGGTGTTTTCATGTAAATCTAAATTAGCAGCAATATTTGGTGAA
>JAEORM010000039.1 GCA_016840905.1 Candidatus Gerdarchaeota archaeon
CTGTTTTGACTTACTACTGGAATCGTACTAGAAAGAATATCTTGAAAAAAGAAACCAAGAAAAATAAAATTAAGAATGAAGTAGGAATCAATTAACTCAATCTATAACTTGATAGCTCCTAAGGATAAACAAATACAAGAAAAAAATTAATGGTGGGCCCGACCGGATTTGAACCGGCGCACTCCCGGTCTCAGAAAATATGAGACACGTCTCAGCTTTTTATCAGCCGAGCGCGCTAACCAAGCTGTGCCACGGGCCCAATGTTTGTTTTTGTTCCCTTCAGTTTTGACTTTTTTTACTTAAAAAAGTTTATGCTTGGTTTTTAATTTTATCTTTCCACATTTCTTTCAACAAAGAATTTTCATTCTGGATCGTTTTATTTTATTTGTCTTACCAATACCATAAGAAAATGACGAATAACCAAAGATATAACGCAATCAATCCAGCTAAAGCAATGTAGCCTAGAATTAAACCAGCAAGACCTAACTGACTTTTAGTTCTTTTTCGATCAATATGGCCTAAAATGATTGCAGGAACACAAAGAAACGGTAGTATTATGATACTTGCAATGCCAAAAATTAGTGATAATAATCCTAGCTTATCTTTTTTTCCTTGTTCCGTTGCATTATACATTGTTGTTGGTTGCTGAACCATTTGTGTTTGTGTCATATCTGTTTGTACTACTGTTGATTGATTAACATCTACTTTTGTTAAGGAAGCTCCACAATTATTACAGAATTGTGCACCTCTATCTATAGTTGCTCCACAAAAATTACAATACTTGAAATTGTTCAAATATTCATCCCTCTTTTTACATATTAATTTACATATAAAAAAAGGTTTATGTTTTTCAATTGTCCTTATTCATTTCTCTTATTAGAGAATTCTTATAAGGGTAATTTCTCCCTATACTCATATCATTTATTGGGAATGAATTGATTGAGAAAATACGTTACTCTTAGCTTAATTATAGGATTGTGTTTCGCTAGTTTTATTTGTGAAACTCAAGCAAGTTTTAATCCCGCTGATATAGCAGGTCAATCATTTGTTTACAATGTTGTCACTACAAATATGAATGTCACTCTTGAAGGTAAAGATTATTCAGTTAACTCTTTTCTATTCAATGGAGAACAATATCCTTCAAATTCTGATGTTGAAATTACTGTTGATTCCATTAATGATTCAGAAGTTAATTATACTCAAACCATAGCTTCTGATAATTATAATATTTGCTTCCCCTATAGCTCTGAATATATGGGAGTATATCTTTTGGTTTTACTTAGTTATTATCATGGCTTTCCATTATTCATTGCTAGTAGAATTATGGAAGACTATGATGAGTATGGTAATTTTTCATCAGCCTATTATAGTAGAGGTCTTCAATTTGAATTAGTTTATTTTATCCCTGATAATGAAACCATTTGGAATGTTTTTGAATCACTTTCAACTGGTTTCCAGAATCAATCAAATTATAATAGTAAAATTTCTCTTGTTAATTCTCAAACCTCCTATACTGAAGAAAATGGATTAATTTATTTTGAAAGCTATGTTAATTATCTCATCTATGAACGAGAATTGTATGATGGAGAACTAAATAATGGTTTTTTAGTAATTTACGAAAAATCAACTGGTATTCTACAAGGCATAAATATTAAGGGAACATATGATGGTAAAATACTGAAAAAACGGATCCGTTGTGATACTGAATTTCAAGTAGAAATAGCTGATTTTGATATGCCTGAATTAACTCTCTATACAGCACTTAGTCCAAATGCAGGATTAGCTATAATTTCTCTCAGTTTAACCATTTGTGCAGTCGTCACTATTAAACGAAAGAACAAAAATAACTAGTAATTTTCGTTTCTTTTTCTTCTTTTCTTTTTTTGCCTTTAGACACACGTTTTTATTTGTTTATGTAAATTGTATTGTGAGAAAATCTAACTTTATTTACCATAATCTAAAGCTTAAAATATTCTTTCACAAAAATAATTGTGAAATTAGAAAGCTAATTAAAGGTAATCGCTTAGAAGAATATAGTAAAATAAAATACCAAGTAAATAGTAGGGAACAAACATGTCAGAAGACCCAAATCAAAAGGCAATAAATGCAATATTAAAATTAGTACTCCTAGGAGACGGTGCTGTAGGAAAAACCACTCTTCGAAGAAGATTCTTAGGTGAAGGTTTCAAAGCAGGTTATTCAGCAACTATTGGCGCTGATTTTGCGATTAAAAGAATTAATCTTGAAAATTATCGTTTAACTTTCCAAATCTGGGATCTTGCAGGTCAACAAAGATTTGCTGCTGTAAGGGAGCTATACTATCGTGGATCTAGAGGTGCACTTCTAGTTTTCGATGTCACCAATCCAACATCCTTTAATAATTTACCAAACTGGCTTGAAGAGCTCTGGAAGAAAGCTGGTCGTGTTCCAATGAGTCTTTGTGGAAATAAAATTGACCTTCGTAGCGAGGTACCAAAAAGCATTCCTCCTGAACTTGGTCAGGAATATGCTCGTCGTCTCTCTGAAGCGCTTGGTTATGAAGTTCCCTATATTGAAACCAGTGCTAAGACCGGTGAGAAAGTTAACGAAGCCTTCTTCTTGTTAGGTTTAAGTATTATTCGTTCTGTAAAACAACCTAAAACTATCCTTGAATGATTTTTTACAATCATTCTTTTTCCCTTCTTTTTATATTCCTTAGCAACATTGATATGTGAATATATTTTCTTTGAATTGGTAAAAAATGAATAATGATAAGATATCTCAAACGAATTTCAAGAAGAAATCGAAGAAATTTACTCCTCAAAAGTTCTTTAAAGGAACAACTGATGAAATTCTAAATAATCCTTTGGCTATTAAAGGGAATGCTGATGCACCAATCATGGGTTTTTTGGATGATGAAATGACTAAGGATGTACGAGTTAGAGACCGTATGAAAGGAATGGGATTTCACTAAAAACACTATGAAATGACTTAAAAAACTACCTTTTTTTAGTGTAGTGGTGGATACTCGTAATTTTCTTCGTAATTTGACATTTTTCTATACAGTTCTCCAATC
>JAEORM010000040.1 GCA_016840905.1 Candidatus Gerdarchaeota archaeon
ATCGCATGGTGTATAATGATGATGTCTTTGCCTAAAATAGGATTTCTTTTTGATGTAGATGGCACTTTGACGTCATATAGAAGGAATGATTCGTATATTGATTTATTACTCATAAATGATTTAGATTTGATACGAAAAATGAATTACCCATTGGGTTTTGTCACTGGAAGAAGTGTTGAATGGGTAAAAAATACCTTTTTTGAATATGTTACAGAACCATTAAGAGAATATATTTTTGTGTCAGGGGAATATGGATTAGTTAATTTTTACCAAGGTAAAAAGACCAAATATCGGATACCTAAGGAGACTAAGGAATTACTCATGGAGGTTAAAGATGAAGTTGTTAAAGCAATCTGTGAGTATAAAGAACTTGAACCTTGTGAAAGTTATAAACAACCTGATGGGAGATGTCTTTGGGTAGAACCAAAGGAAATTATGGTAACTATACGATCTTTACCTCTTTTTGGATTGACTACTGATAAATATGAACGAATTGTTAACCCAATTATGGAGAAATATTCTGATAAACTAAAAGCCATACCAAATAAATACGCTTTAGATATATTACCTATCAATATTAGTAAGAAAATTGCTGCAGAAAAAGCAGTGAAGAAACTTGACCCTAATAAAGAGATTGCACATTGGTTTGCTTTTGGTGATTCGGAAGCAGATCGAGAAATGAGTAAAGTAAGTAGAAAGAATGTTAATTTTATCAAGGTTAAGCAAGGAATAACAACTGAAACTCATTATTTGATTGAGAAAGCATTAGCAGGTAAATTATCAGAAATAGAAAATGAATTATAAAAAAAATGGAAACTAATGAATTATGATTGCAGTGATAATAACTGCTACTACAGCAATTATACTTATGGTAGCAATAATTATACCATTAATTAATGGTTTATTTTTTAAATTAATTTTAGATGATTTTACAGTATAATTGGTATCAACATCTGTTATCATGAGTTGGCCTCTTCTTGGATCTTCAGCCATTTTTATCCCTCATTATTATAGATATCAATGTAGTATATTAAGCTAGAGTATTGAAGAAATTTAAGCTAGATGAATTTTAGTGAAAGATATTTAATATGGTAATCAACATTGCAGTTACTGAAATTAGGAAAGATAGAGTAGCAATAAAGAAGCTAATAAAACGTTGTTTCTCAGCTATTCGAGCAGCTTCTATATGAGTTTTAATCATATCTCTAATTGTATCAGCAAGTTTCATTAGGATGGTATCATCAATAGAACGCATTCTTTGTCTAGTAATAGGTTTTTCACTTTCTCGTAAACGCTGCATTTGTTCATAAATTCCCCCTTGATAAATTGCATTTATGAGGGTTTGTTTGAACTCTTGTGGTATCCAACCATCACAAAAAACCATAACACTTCGAACGCTAACCCTGATAAAGTGTTCCTTGAAGCTAAATAGATTAAACCATTTCCCTCGCTCGGGCAAAGTATAGGTTAAGGATGTCGTAGGTATAGAGAATATAGGATCTACTGAATTTAATTTGGAAGCATTATATTCATCTTTGATCATTTTCACTCCGTTTCGAATAATTATTAGTGGATAATAGAAAATATCCTTTACCTCCCAAGGTTTTTCACCGATACCCTCTGGATCAATAGCTGAAACTTTGAATCCTTTCAAATCTTCAAAAACGAATTTTAAATCTCGAAGTATATCGTCTCTATGAGCTCGTAATTTAAAGAAATCCTCATTACCTATTGTTAATCGTATTATTAATCGTCGATTATAGAAACCAATCAAAGGTGATCTTCGAAGATCAATATAAGATTCATAGGGATTTATTTCTGCTAGTTTAAATGACTCTTCCAAATGAGGCATATCTATTTGCTTTATTTTACCTTTTAGAAAGAATTCTTTATCGGGAAAGAATTTTTCAAATGAGAGAATAATCTGATTCCACAATTCTAAGAGTTGTCTCTCTGAAAGATTTGATATAGGTAATCCAAAATCAAATAAAGCCAAAATATACCAAGCAACATAGTTTTCATCTTTCTTCATTTGAAACATCCCAGATTTGTAAAATTACTATAGATTATTTAGTTATTAAGCTTAACCTACAAAATTGGTTTAAATATTAGTTATTTCCGTTTCAATAGATATAACAATATTTTCTCTCCACCTTCTGAAACTGAATCAATTATTTCATAATTAAAATTGATTTCATTAATTATTGATATTAATCCAATTAAATCAGTATAAGATGAAACAACTAAATAACAACTACCAGTAGGTTTGAGATAGTCTGATAAATTAAATAAAAATTCTCTTATTACAGTTAACCCATCAATACCACCAGACCATGCTTTTGCTAGTGTATTATCTTCAGAAACTGGGAGATAAGGAGAATTAAATAAAATAATATCAAAAAAAGGAATAAGATTTTCAAAAGAACTAAATAAATCACTATTAATAACATGCAATTCTACTGAATTTCTTGAAATGTTTTGCAATGTACATTTAGTAGCTGAGAAATTTATATCTAATGAAAAAATTTCAGCAGAAGGATATTTTTTAGACAAATAAATTGAAACATACCCAGAACCTGAACCTACTTCAAGGATTTTAGCATCTGAATTAATGCAAATATTTTCAGCTAATAAAAAACTATCTTCAGCTGGATCATAAACATCTTCAAATATCTCAAGATCCAAACCGTCTATTGTTTTTTTCATTATTTTTCAACCTTGAATAGAAGCTCAGTTAAATTAAGTTCTGAAAGTAAAATTGAAAGATCTTGGGTGATATTAACTAATTTATCAACAGTTAATTCTCCCACTCGTAAATTCGATAATTCGATTTTTTCAGCTAATAAAACTCTAAAATCCAATCTATTGTCTTTTGGAATTAATCTTTTAAAATAATCATAAAAAACTGATGAAACAATTTTATTTTTGGTATTAAATAATATTCTAGAAACAATTCTGTATTCATTGACTGGAACGGGTAACTCGATTCTTTTCAAAGTAATTTTTACAATTGCACTATCCACTTGTGGTTGGGGATAGAAAAATCCTCGTGAAACTCTTTGAAGCAATTCGACTTTAGCTTGATATTGTAGATTAGCTGTTAATCTTGAATAATCATCTGTATTTGGTTCAGCAATCATTCTTTGAGCAAATTCATATTGATACATTAGTATTGCTATATCAAAATCCAAATCCAATATTTTAAATGTTATAGGAGTGGAAATGTGATATGGTAAATTAGCTACTATTTTATTAGCTTTAGGAAAATCAATCTTTAGAGCATCCCCTTTAATTATAGTTACATTATTTTTAGACTTAAATTTGGATATAAGATAATCAGCGAGATTCGAATCATATTCAATGCAGAAAACTTTCTTAGCTTTAGAAGCTAATTTTTCAGTTAATAATCCAGTACCCCCACCAATTTCTAATACAATATCCTTTTCGTTTATTTGTGCATAACTAATTTGTTTATCAAGAATGTCTTCTTTAATGATGAAATTTTGACTCAAACTTTTCTTGGGTTGAGTGCCAGCAGCCATTAAAGCATCTCGAGTTTTTATTATTAAATCGCTCATATGATAGTCACTAATATTTTACTTTATTAAGTCTTTTTAATTTTAATAAAAATCAATTGATATGAATTAACAATAACTAAAAAAGAAATAAATCTACACTTTAAAATAAAAATAAAGAAGAAAAAGTAAGAATAAATCCTACTTTTTACTGGGATTTAGAATAGGAATATTTGTAGCTTCTTCTCTTAAAGGTCTTCGTAAAACCTTACCTACTGGACTGAGAGGTAATTCTTTACGATATTCAAAGACTTTTGGAACTTTATAAGGAGCTAAGTTTTGTTTACAATAAGCTTTCAATGTTTTCTGATCGTGTTCAGCTGCTCCTGGTGCAGCAACGATAACAGCTTTGATTACTTCATTTAGGTTCTCATCTTTGTATGGGATAACTGCTGCGAGTGAAATATCTGGATGATTGCATAGACAAGTTTCTACATCTAAAGGCCATACTTGATATCCAGAAGTAAAAATACAATCTTTCAAACGATCAACAATAAGAAAGAATCCTTGCTCATCCATTCGAACTACATCACCTGTTTTCAACCAACCATCAGGTAATAGAACTTTTTTAGTTTCATCTGGTTTATTCCAATATCCTTTCATGACTTGTGGACCTTTAACTAATAATTCTCCTTCTCCAGTAAGTTTGGTTTCGGAATTGAATGTTTCAGGCACATCTTCACCTGAATTGATGTCGATGATTTTGGCTAAAGTGTTAGGTATAGGAATGCCTATTCCTAAACGACGAATGTGCTTATCAGCAGGATTAATATGAGTTACTGGGGAAGCTTCTGAAAGACCGAAACCTTCGATCAACAAGGAACCAGTTTTTTCTTCAAAATTATTCATTGTATCAGGGTGTAATGCACTTCCACCTGAAATACAAATTCGTAATGTTGACCAATCATATGCAGTTACTTTTGGATGTTCTGCAAGCTTTTGGAATAGAGTAGGTACACCCATAAAGAATTGTATTTGGAATTTTTGAACTAATTTCATAATAGTTTCTAATTTTCTTGGGTCTGGTGTAAGAACGATCATACCACCAACAGACATGGGCCATAGGAAAGAAGTTGTAAGTCCAAAAATATGTGAAAATGGTAAAGCACCTATATGAATATCTTGTACTCCAGGATATTTTCCACCAATCCATTCAATCCAATAATCAAGGACTTTAGCTTGAGAAACTAAATTATAATGAGTTAACATTGCACCTTTAGGAGTGCCAGTGGTTCCACCAGTATATTGTAGAGCAGCTAAATCTTCTAGCGGATCAATCTTTATTTTAAGCTCTTTATCAGCTCCTTTTTTAAGAACTTCTTTATATTTCAATTCAGAGCTATTTGGTTTAGGATTTTTCCTTGCAATAAGATTTTTGTATAAAAATCCTTTCAAAGAAGATAATTCATCACCAACTGATGAAACAATTACATGTTCAAGGTCTGTCTTTTCTCTAACAGCACGAACATTATCAAGAAACAAATCCAAAGTAAGAATAATTTTTGAGCCACTATCTTTTAATTGGAACTCTATTTCTTTAAGAGAGTTTAAGGGACTAATTGCGGTTACTATAGCACCAGCATATAAAATTGAAAGATAGCCTATAACAAATTGTGGGCAATTAGGCATAAGAAGTGCTATTCTATCACCTTTTTTAATTCCCAAATCTATGAACGAATTAGCTAGTTTCTTTATCTCATGACTTGCTTGAGCATAGGTTTTGGATTTTCCTTCAAAATTAAGGAAAAATTTGTCTTGTGATTTAGCAGCAGAATCAAAAAAAAGATCTGCCAAACTTTTATTTTTTGGAATATCAACCTCAGCGGGTATATTTTTATGATAGACTGAATTCCATCGGGCCATTATTTTTTCTCCTGTAGTATTATAGTTATCATAGTTAATGAAATTAATTATTTCTTAGCAATTATTAATTTATTAATTTAAAAATTTCTTGTATAAGTTTATTATAACTGTTTTTTAACATTTCTAAGACCAAAAATAGGTCATTTTTTTACCGAAATGTTTTGTAAGGTGATAATAAATATAAAATAAATAAAAAGATAATCCTTTAAGGAAAATCATTAGTAGATATTTATCCATATAAGGATAAACAATTACCTAATAAAGAAAAGATTTAAATATTTTTTAAAGTAGTGAAATAATAGCACAGGTAGGTTTAGCCTATGAAAGTCACAACAAGATTAGTAACAATTGGAATCATAGCACTTGTAGTAGGTATAGGAGGAGGAATTGGAATTGGATATCTAATTCAACCTCAAGAAGTACAAGGATACGATATACGCTATGGTTCACAATATTATCCTGGGGAATTTTTGCTAGAAGGGCACCCAGAATTTTGGTCTAAGTATAATGTAACTGTTGAACAAAGATTATTTTTATCAGGTGGAGATAATAATATCGCACTAATTGCTGGAGAAGTCGATATCAATTGTGGTTCTGATAGCAAAACTGTTTCTTTATTTAGTGCAAAGCCTGATGAAACATTATTGATTGGGACTATCCAAAGAGGAGATAGATACTCCACGGTAGTACGAAATGATTCATCCTATACCTCATGGTATGATCTTGTCGGACAACCAGTTGGTATTAAATATGGTACTGGAGCTGAGCAAGTTGTTTTGCGATATTTTGATACTGTCTCAGATCTAGGTTGGGATAATTTTACTTGGATTCCTATGGAAGTTACAAATATGATTAGTGCTTTAGAAACTGAGCAAATAGAAGCTTTTACAGCTTGGGAACATACTCCATCTGTTGCGGTTGATCAAGGAATAGGTAAAATTATGATGAGCTATGGTTACTTAGCGTTAACACCAGCATCACTACATACAACAAAAGCATTTGCTTATGCACATCCAACAGAAGTAATTGGTTTCCTAGCAGGTCACTTAGATAAATATCAAATGATTACTGAAGATATTGATACTGCAGCTCAAATTGCTCATGAAGCAGCACTAGCTAGAAATACCAACATATCAGCTAATGCTTTCAAACTGATCTTTCAGAAAATAGATTTTCAAATTGATTTTAATGAAACAATTATTGAAGCAATAGAAGATACTGCTCAATTCATGTTTGATAATGAACAAATTCCATCCATACCAGATATCGTTTGGGATGATCGTTTTGTTAAAGCAGCTATGGAATTACAAGAGAATTATGGAACTCCTGCAACTGGTACCTCACTTGAGAATTATCAACAAGCTCTTCTTGATATAACTGAGAAATACTTTGGTTCAAATCAATGCACTGATTTTATAGCAGCAGGTTTGTTCATTGGTACTTTTGGAATTGTTATGGTTGTTTTTAGAACAATTCATATCAAAAAAAGAAAAGCATAAAACAAAGCTTTTCTTTTTCTCTTAGTTTACTAGTTTTAGTAATACTTAATAATGGGATAATTTAAAGAAAAATAGAATTTATAGGTGTAAAGATTGACAAATAATAAAAAAAATAATGAAAAGGTTGGTAATGAAACAAAAAATCAAAATACTTTTGTTAAATTTTTCACCAAGTTTTGGAATCGAAATAATAAACTTTTACTGTCAATATTTTACACACTTTTATCTGTAGCTATTTTTCTTTCTATATGGGAAGTATTATGTCATTTTGAAGTTTTAAAAGAACCACAGATTTTTGCTCCTTCAGCCATTTTTGAAAGAATTTGGTTATTGTTATCTAAAGCAGAAGATAGAGAACTTGTTTATCTCACATTAGCAAGTTTATCTCGAATGTCTATTTCATTTGCTATAGCATTAGGGTTAGGAATAGGATTTGGATTATTAATGGGATGGAATGAAAAGATAAGTGATTTCTTTGATCCAGTAGTGACATTCTTTATGTCAGTTCCAGGAATTGCTTGGGCACCTCTAGCTTTTATTTGGATAGGCTTTGAACCAATCTTTAAGAGATGGGGAATTATCGATGATGGTAGCTGGTGGTTTACATATGGATTAGCTAATCCTATTCTAATAACAATTGGTATAATTGCAGGTATTTTTCCTATAATAAAAAACATTAGTAAAGCTATTCAAGCTACAGATAAAAAATTGATTTGGGCTGCCAGAACAATGGGTGCAAGTGATTCACAAATTTTTAGAAGAGTTTTGATTCCGAATTCAATGCCCTATTTATTTACTGGAGCAAAATTAGGTTTAGCTCAATGCTGGAGAACAATTATAGCAACTGAACTTATGTCCTCTGCAGCAATGGGGTTAGGTTATTTTATTTTCACTAGCCAAGAATATATCAATACCTTAGATATTTATGCTGGATTATTTACAATTGCTTTCATTTATTATCTAGTAGAATTAGCTATAAAAATACTTGAGAAACTTACTATAGAGAAGTGGGGGATGGTTCGTTCTGGAGGTGGTTCAATTGAGTAAAAAAACAAACGCCAAGATTCTTGAAGAAACTGAAATTTCATCAAGCAATATTGAAACACCAAAAACAAAGCAAAAAAACAGAATCGTTTATTTCTTTAAAGAAACAACTGGTGGATCTTATCTATTTAAAATAGGTAAAACAATTCTTCCTTTCATTGTAATTGGATTATTATATGAAATAATAGCAGTAATAATAAATGCAACAGTACCTACCTTAGATACTCAAATCTTTCCACCAATGCATACTATTATAGTATTTGCCTGGAATGCCATATTTCCAGGAGTAGAGTCCGTTAATCATTCAGTATTTTTTGATATTGGTTGGAGTTTCTTAAGAGTTTTAACGGGATTTGGCATAGGTGTAGGTTTAGGTGTTATAACAGGTATACTAATGGGATTAAGTAAATGGTTATATCGATTTTTGAATCCAATATTTAGTTTATTAATTTCAATACCAACACTGGCTTGGGTACCAATTTTATTAGTAATAGTAGGACTTAACACAAAAACAATAATAATCACAATTGCTCTTAGCTGTTTCTTTCCAGTAGTTTATAACACAACTAATGGAATTAGATCTATAGATAAGCATCTTATTTGGTCAGCACAAATAATGGGAGCTAATAAATTTGAAATATTCTTTGATGTTCTATTACCAGGATCATTGATATCATTAATAACAGGATTAAGATTAGCAATAGGTTATTCTTGGAGAGCTGTTGTTGGAGCTGAAATCCTTGTATCATTAACTGAAGG
>JAEORM010000041.1 GCA_016840905.1 Candidatus Gerdarchaeota archaeon
AGTTCTAATCCCTTGTCAACTCTTTCAACATCTTCTATACTTAAATCATAACAAGGATTGACTAAATTTACAGCATAATTTTTTTCTATGTACAATTCCCACTTTCTTATTTCGTGTCTATCACTAAAACAATGAGCTAGATATAGCTTTAATTTTTTCTTCATTTATGCTTCCCCCACTTAACTCTCTTCATAACATAAAGACTTAATGCTAGTTGTAATGATGCAACTGTTATAGCAAAGTGTAGACTTAATATTGCATATCCTGTAATAACAGTTACAAGAGATAGAATTTTTACATTCCAATGTGTAACACTTATTGCATTTGTATCATAATGTTTAAACTTCCAAAGTTTGTGTGCCTGTTTAACATCAGCTAAGAGAAATCCCAAAGCTGCACCTGCAATTAGAATATCAGCTACGACCATTGTATTTCCTCCAGATATTCAAACATCTTCTTTCCTTTTATTTTCTTTGTCTTTAGAACTCCAAGAATTTTGTTTTTGTCTGGATGGATTCGGTGCTTTTCTTTGTAGGCGTTTTTAACTGTTAATGTTTTTCCTGTAACTTTAACAACTCTTCCCATCCTGAATGAACTATTTTTGTCGATGTACATTACATATTTTTTAATTAAATTATCCTTATGCATTTATCTCTTCCTCCTCTAAATCAATTCCTTCACCATGAGTATCTTTCCAAGACTTTCCATATTTAATATCTATTTCAACTGGAAGTGTTAACATCTTACCTGCTTCCAACATTGAATTAGTTATTATTTTTTTAACTTCCTTGGCTTTATTTTTAGGTGTTGAAACTACTACTTCATCGTGACATGTTAGTATGATTCTTGCACCAATTTTTTTTAATTTTGGGTACATATTAACCATAGCTATTTTCATCATATCAGCAGCAGTTCCTTGGATTATATGATTTGTCATAGAACGAATTTCCATGCCTTTTTGATAATCGTCCTTATCGAAAAATTCTTTACTTATTCTGCGTTTCCTTCCTATTACTGTAGTTGTATATCCTTTTGTCTCAATACATTGCTTTGCACTATTCCAGAATGCTACAACGTTTGGATATGTCTTATGGTATCTCTCAATATATTCCTGTGCTTCATCATATGATTTCTCTATTCTTTTTCCTAGTGTCTTTGCACCCATTCCATAAGCTATTCCAAAGTTAACTCTTTTAGCTTCATCTCTGGTAATACCACAAGCATTTGCTGTCATTGTGTGAATATCATTTCCTTTTTGATATGCTAATAAAAGATTCTTGTCTTGTGATACATGAGCTAAGACACGTAATTCAACTTGAGAATAATCTGCACCAACTAAGATTTGTCCGTCATCTGCAATAATTGTTTCACGGATTCCAAATTCATCCTTCTCTCTAGGAATGTTTTGCATATTAGGTGCTGATGATGAGAAACGTCCTGAGACCGTTCCTGCTTGATTGAATGAAGCATATATCTTACCTCTACAAGTCTTAAAATTAAAATGTTCTGGAGTTAATGCAGGTATAAATGTTGAGTATAATTTTGTATATTTTCTATAATCTAAAATCAATTTTGCTTCCATGCTAGTTTCTGCATATTTTTCTAAGACTTCTTTATCGACCGATGGATTATTTGTTTTTTCACTTACTTTTAATGTTGGTTTTTTTAGATTGTCTATGAAATATTCACGAAGTTGTTTTGTACTATTTACGTTAAAATCTTCACCAAAATAAACATCTAGTCTCTCTTTTATTTTATTAATATTTTGTAAACAAAGGTCTGAAATTTCTTTAACTTTATTAACATCAATATTGATTCCATTTATGTGCATATCTGCAACTACAATTAACAAAGGCTTTTCAATATCTTCATAAATTTTTAAAAGTGTTTTGTCTTTTTCTAATTGTGGATAAAGTTCTTTAAATAATTTATAAGTCCAATAAGCATCTTGTCCTGAATAATCTTTAGCTTTGTCCCAATCTACATCTTCAAAAGGTATCTGCTTTTTGCCTGTTCCACATACTTCTTTATATGTGGTCATTGTGTGATGAAAATATCTTTTAGTTAGAGACTTCAATCCATGTCTGATATTCTCATTCAGTAATTGTGATATAATAACGGTATCTTCCACATCTTTAAAATCTTCTAGTGGAACTCCCAATAAAACTAATGCAGGAATATCGAAAGCAGAATTATGAAAAACAACTTTATATTCTTTTAATATAGTTTTAACGTATTCTTGTGCATATTTTATTTCAACGTTTTTTGTTGTATTCATTCTTATTGGCAAAACTTTTGTTGTATGTTCATTTGTAAAACTGATTGCTACTATTGTTTTGTCTGTTAAAGATTTTGTTTCAGTATCTATTGATATTACTTTTTTCATTCTATCCTCCAAAAAATAAGATAAGAGAAGATTGCTCTCCTCTATTTCTTTTTATCTATTCCAACTTGGAATGAGTAGAACGTGTTACCTCTTGTAGTCTTTTGTTCACCTTTGAAGGTAATTTGTACAAGGTCTCCAACTTCAGCTTTGAGTTTAGCTTTGGCTGTACCATGTCCCATTTTATTCACTAGGTCTGTCTTTCCAGTAACAACAACAGGTTTGTCGATTTTTGCAACTTTGAGTTTGTAAGTCTTTCCATAACGTGGTGAATCAGTAACGTCTGTTAAGATTCCTTCTACACTCTCATTCTCCTTAACTAGGAGAGATTTTGTTGCATCTTGATTAGGTTTCAGCTTTCCAAATGTGACGTATATAACGTCCTCATTTGATGTTTCATTTATTACAAATTTTGGCATATATATTACCTCTTATTTTTCTAATAGTTGTCTTTTATATTTCTTAAATAACTCCTTGTTTTTATATAATTATAGCTTCTTGCTTTTCTAAATGCTGATGCTAGAAAAGTGCTGTCGTATCCTATAACTGTAGGAAGTAGTTCTATAGGATACCTAGCAGATGAAAGATTTGCATAAACTCTTTGTGAAATAGTGAAGTATTGAAATCCTTCAAAACTATTTGGTATATTTGTTGTAGTCTCAAAGTCATCTTCCATAGAGCATATTACTACATTATCATAATCTTTTAATAACTGTTTCCACAATCTAATTGAATGTTCTGTTGATAATACTGTCTCTTTACTTGATACACATATACAGAGTAAATCAAATTGTGGTAGTAGGTGAAAGATAGCAAATGCTTCTCCTAGGTGTGGTGGCTGAGATTCTAGGAATAAGATTGCTTTTGTAGTATCTTTCTTACTTTTTCTTTTTGTCATGTATTTCAAGTCCTACAGTATATGCTTCTCTATATGTGTCTACTATTTTAATTGTCAATTGTAATGAATCAGATACTAAAGGCATAACAGTTTTTGCCTTATCAGATATTTTTTGTAATGTATCTGATAATTTAGTAAACTGTTTCAATACATTTTCTTTTGACATTTCATTTAATACTTTTTTATTTCTATCGGTCATTATTATTTACCTCCTTTGTTACTGTATATATACTATTATTAAATTTGAACTGTATTCTTTTAAGGTCTGGAAATCTTTGGTCTAGGAATAGATTGAATGCAGTTTTAAATACATCATCTACAAGTTGACCATCCAATACTTCTAGTCTCATTTCTACAACTTTTGCAGGTATC